>JAGPIY010000002.1 GCA_018054715.1 Bacteroidaceae bacterium | reverse complement strand
CTAAATCAAATGTTATGAAAGGGAGGGTGGAATATGGGGGTCGAACCCACGACCTTCGGAACCACAATCCGACGCTCTAACCAACTGAGCTAATACCACCATAAAGCGCTTTTCTTCTTAAAAGCGCTGCAAAGATAGGGAGAAATCCGGAATTTGCCAAATATTTTCTGGACTTTTTTCTCTTTTCCGCCCATTTTTTAGACATTTGCCTTATTCCTTAGTAAAGTGGAAAGAAAAAGAAGCTTTTCGCTTGGTTTTAAAAACCTTTATTCTGCTCCTTAAAAAGCTGTTTTGCAGTCGCTGTAAACTGTTTCCGAAGCGTCTCACTATCACTGTTGAGTGGCGTTTCTTTTTCGGCGTAGAAAAGTTGGTAGTTTTTCTTCCCGCTTATCTTAGGCCGTGCGCACCAAACCAATTGATAAGAATAATCAGCAAGTTCTGTAGGAGCAGACGGAGTTTTTTTGCTAAGCTTTATTTCCACCATTAATCCACCATCTGTATTGGGCGCTGACATGTTTGAAATAAAATTACCTAGTGAATATGCGAGCAGGTGCTTTCTTCCCAGCGAGTCCTTACGAAGTTCGAGTGGCTGAATTACGTGCGGATGCCCACCGATAATATGAGTCACGCCCTCGTTGAAGAGTAAGTCGGCTAATTCTTTTTCCTCGTTATTGGGTAGAAGTTGATATTCATCTCCCCAATGCATAAACGCGATAATAGCATCCGGCTTTAGAGCACGTGCTGTAGCAAGGTCTGCCTTAATGATAGTCGGATTATAATAATTAACCACTGAGGGAGCTTTTGCAGCGAGCCCGTTAGTGCCATAAGTATAATTTAAGAAGACTAGTCGGAAACCGTTCTTCTCGAGTAGAAAAGGAAATTTCTCTTTGCGTTCAGCCGCATCACGATAGGTGCCAAGATGTGGTACCTTTAGTGAATCAAGCACCTGTAAGGTCCGATTAAATCCCGGTTGTCCTTTGTCGAGGCAATGGTTGTTGGCAGTCAGAAGGACATCAAATCCGGCATCTCGAATAGCATTTAAATATTCATCGGGTGCGGAGAAGCAAGGATACCCTTGATAAGGTTTTCCTCCAAGGGTAACTTCAAAATTACCGATTGCTACATCAGCTGCCGAAATGCGCGTTTTTACTTGTGCAAAACAGTCGGAATAGTCGTAGCCGGTTCCTCCTGCAGCTGCATTGGCAGCATCTATTTGACCTTGATGCTGCATCAAGTCGCCCACAAAAAGTAGTGTAATTTGTTGTGGCTTTACAAGTGCACTGTCTGCAGAAAGCGAGGTGCTGTTTTGCCCCTGCGTAGAAGGCGTACAAGCCATCAACGCAAGGAGCGTAAAGAATGAAAGGATCGGTCTCTTCATTTAGGGCGATTATTTATAAATCGCTTTTTTACCGGCTAGAAGAGTATTCTTCATCAGTGAGCAAATTGTCATCGGGCCTACTCCACCAGGTACAGGGGTTATGTAAGCACATTTGGGAGCTACCTCATCGAATTTTACATCGCCGGTAAGTTTAAAGCCGCTTTTGGTTTCTGTAGAAGGTACGCGTGTGGTACCTACGTCGAGCACTACAGCTCCTTCTTTTACCATATCAGCAGTTACAAAGTTAGGTTGCCCCATTGCGGCAATGATGATGTCTGCCTCTGCGCAAATTTCTTTTAAGTTCTTAGTATGGCTATGACAGATCGTTACGGTAGCATCGCCCGGATTTGTTTTTTGTAGCATCAAGGATGCCATAGGTTTGCCTACAATGTTGCTTCGGCCTAGCACTACGCAACGTTTTCCGGCTGTTTCGATGTGATAACGTGATAAGAGATCCATCATACCATTAGGTGTAGCCGAAATGTAGCAAGGTAAGCCAATACTCATTCTGCCCACGTTGATGGGGTGGAAGCCGTCGACATCTTTGCGATAGTCGATCGTCTCGATCACTTTCTGTTCACTGATATGGCGGGGTAAGGGTAGTTGTACAATGAAGCCATCCACATCGTTATCTTGGTTTAGGCGTTCTACTTCAGCAAGTAATGCCTCTTCTGTGACATCACTTTCGAAGCGGATGAGGCTCGACTTAAAGCCACAAGCTTCGCAAGCAAGTACCTTATTGCGTACATAAGTTTCACTTCCTCCGTCGTGGCCTACTAGAATAGCTGCGAGATGAGGTTGTTTGCCTCCATTTGCTATAATTTCTGCTACCTCTGCTGCGATCTCTTTCTTAATCTGAGCCGCAACTTCTTTTCCATTAATGAGCTGCATATCTTTTTCCGTTGAATTTATCGTTTCATTTGTGCCATCATCTGAGCCGCTTTTGGTCCAGTCATCATTTTCATCATTTTACGGGTTTGCTCAAACTGCTTGAGGAAGCGGTTAACCTCTTGTATACTAGTGCCACTACCTTTTGCAATGCGTTCGCGACGGCTACTGTTTAGCAAATCCGGATTCTTACGTTCCTTAGCGGTCATCGAAAAGATGATAGCTTCTACGCCTTTAAAGGCATTGTCATCAATTTCTGCATCTTTCAGAGCCTTTCCTACGCCGGGAATCATGCTGGCAAGATCCTTCAAGTTGCCCATCTTCTTGATTTGCTGAATTTGTGAGAGGAAGTCGTTAAAGTCGAATTGGTTCTTTGCAATCTTCTTTGAAAGACGTCGTGCCTCTGCTTCATCGTATTGTTCTTGTGCTTTTTCTACTAACGATACGATATCGCCCATTCCGAGGATACGATCTGCCATACGGCTAGGGTGGAAGAAGTCGATCGCTTCCATCTTTTCGCCCGTTCCTACAAATTTGATAGGTTTTTCTACCACCGAACGAATCGACAACGCGGCACCACCACGGGTGTCACCGTCGAGCTTCGTTAGTACTACACCTGTAAAATCCAACCGTTCGTTAAATTCTTTGGCTGTATTGACAGCATCCTGACCAGTCATAGAATCGACCACAAACAGAATTTCGTGTGGAGTAATTGCATCTTTAATCGCTGCAATTTCATTCATCATCTGCTCATCTACTGCCAGACGGCCGGCTGTATCGACAATCACTAAGTCGCAACCTTTGGTGCGTGCTTCAATGATAGCGTGTTTGGCAATTGAAACCGGATCTTTGCTTTCCGGTTCCATGAATACAGGCACTCCGATTTGTTCACCTAGAACGCGGAGCTGCTCAATTGCAGCAGGACGGTATACGTCGCAGGCTACCAGAAGAGGTTTGAGACTCTTCTTTTCCTTAAGCATTTTAGCAAGCTTGGCAGAGAAGGTCGTTTTACCGGAACCTTGTAAACCAGCCATTAGAATAACCGCCGGATTTCCCTTTGTGTGCACTTCCGCTGTTTCGCCACCCATCAAAAGGGCTAACTCATCGTGCACGATTTTTACCATCAGTTGGCTAGGCTTTACCGCTGTGAGCACATTTTGACCTAACGCTTTTTCCTTCACGGTGGTGGTGAAGTTTTTTGCTACTTTATAGTTTACGTCGGCATCCAAGAGTGCTTTGCGCACATCTTTCAGCGTTTCTGCTACATTTATCTCGGTGATTTTTCCCTCACCTTTTAGGATTTTAAACGACCGTTCAAGTCTTTCGCTTAAATTATCGAACATATTTTTATTGTTACTGTAAGTTTATCTATCTTTTACGGCAACTCAATCTCCCCTGAATAAGAGGCGGGTGAGCGCCGGTTGCTTTTTTCGTATACTGTTAAATCCGCTTTGCCTTTGGGCGAAATAACTAAATAATAAACGAATTCATCTTGATTGCGCTTTACGTTAAAGAGTATCTTCGCCGTACCATCGTAGATTATAGAAGATATATAACCTTCTGTAGGGGCTTCAAAACTCAAACCTTGTTCGCTCGAGTTGAGAATTGCTCCATGGATCTGTCCGAAATAGGGCAGATAGGAAACACACAGCGAGTCAATAATCTCAAGCGAGGCATCTACAGCACCCGAATTTTGTCGCGAAGCTTTGATCTCTGTTATATTAATTTTAAAACGTCGTGCTTCAACTCGACGCATAATCTGCGCCTTTATTAATTCTCTCTTTTCTGCTTTGCTTTGTGCAATGCAAGTACTAGCACTCATCGTAAAAACGATTAGGAGCAAGTATGATATCCATTTTTTCATGTCTCCTGATATTAAATTAAGGTTTATTTTGGTACAAAGATAGCGATTATTCTGATTTCTTTTACTACTTTTGTCGCAAAAAAGAAGCATGACACATTATATTTATATACTTTTAATAATTTTAGCTGTATTTATTGGATGGAAAATTGTAAAAACAATTCTTGTAAAAGGCATCCTTTTATTGGCGGCAATAGCATTCGTAATTTATTTATTTGCTTCCGATTTTATCTAAGGGAAGCAGCTCAATAAGTGCCTTTTATGAGCGCATATATATATTGAGAGCGAGAATGCATCGATCATTAAACGTTGTAATGTTGTATAAATAGAGACGTTTAACCTTTCCGGATTAAATTTGTTGGGCATGAAATAAAATTTGTTGCTTATGATTTTAAAAAAGCAGCTTATGTCTTGTTTAAGAGATGCTTATGTCTTGTCCAAGAGATGCTTATGTTTGCTTGGAAAGATGCTTATGTTTTTGTAGCTTGATGCTATCCTTTTTGGGGCTTGAATTTATAGATTTATCTTTTTGCTAGCTGTTTTTTTGCCGTATTTCCCCTCTTATATCTATAATAAACAATTTGCTAAAAAACCTTTCAACCCTTCAGTCTTTTCATATAACCTACTGATATACAGTGTAAAACACCCTGAAGGGTTTCTCTCAACCCTTCAGAAATCCTTCAGCCCGTTCCTATAATTTATCTGTTTTTCTCCTGAAGGTTTCCTGAAGGCTTTTTTTGAATCTTTCAGGGTTTATCTGTTTGCTTTACAGCTGTTTAAATTCAAAACCTGAAAGATGAAACTTTTTTCCCCGAAATTCTTATTTAGCCAAAAAATATCTCCTAAAGAATCATTATTATTTAAATAGCACTCATTGTCCTTTTCTGAAAAAGGTAGACTAATTGATGTCTTTTCTTCCAATGATGCTTTTTATATGTAGCAACGTTAATTAATTACAAGCCTTTGTGTAAAGATCAGTATTGATTCGTATTAAAGAGAAACAATTAAAACTTCTCAATCTTTATTTATATGAAAAATCTTTTTTTTATTTTTAGGAGTCGTTATCTTTTCTTTTCGACTGGCGGCGCAAACTCTTCCTACGTTTAGTGCAGGTGGAAATGAAGTGTGGTATTATATCCAATTTAAAAACGGTAGTGCCGTATTACAGGATATGGGTGACGGCAAAAATGTGATGACAAAAGCACCGGTTACCTCTGATAGTCAACTTTGGAAAGTGCTTGGGACTCAGGACTCTTGTGAAATTGTCAGTAAAAATGGGCGGCACATTTACTATACCGGTGCAAGTCGCGGGAGCAGTTACCGTTTTGCTTCTTCTACAAGTCGTATTGGGAATTTGAAGCTTGTGCCTACAACCAATTCTACGTACAGTCCTGCATGGGAAATTCAAAATCGCACTATGCCGGGATATTCAATGAATCAGTGGAGTGGTGCCGGAGCATATAAAGAGTTGGGTAGTTGGGATGCATACGATCCAAATAATCCTTTGGAATTTGTATTGCCTTCTGATGTTGTTATTAACGATAAACTGCCTACCACGTTGGCAGAATACAAATATGCGGCTTCTATTTCTTATACTCCTTCAAATCAAGTTACTCTGTGGTATACGAAACCCACTACGAGTGAAACGGTTTCCAATCCGTGGATGGATTATGCATTGCCTATCGGCAATGGACAGTTTGGAGGTATGGTGTATGGTGGTATTCATCAGGATGTACTTCAGTTTAATGAAAAAACTTTATGGACGGGGAGCTCTACGGTGCGTGGAGCTTATCAAAACTTCGGGCAACTCTATATTGAGGAGACGTGTGATTCTTTGTTCTCTACTACTCTAGCTGCAAAAGCGGTTAAAAATTACTATCGTCAGTTGGATTTGGAAACGGCAACAGCCTCGGCAAGTTGGACAAATCCTGCAGGTACAGTTACCTTTAAGCGTGAATATATTGCTAGTTATTCCGATCAATGTATTGCTATCCGTTTGAGCGCTTCGAAACCGGGATGCATCAATAACCATTTCTATCTTTATAATGCACTTGGTGAAAGGCCTTCTTATGCTAATGGAGAGGGCGTGTTTAAAGGAAAACTAACTGCTGTGAGTTACAATGCGCGCATGAAGGTAATTCCCGTTGGTGGCAGTCTAACCACAAATGCGACCGGAGTTACTGTAAAAGGTGCGGATGAGGTACTCGTTATTCTAGCTGGTGGAACCGATTTCGATCCGGTAGCTTCCGGATATATCAGCGGGACGACTGAGTTGGCTTCGAAGATTTCTGCTCGTGCCACGGAAGCTGGAGAAAAAGGATGGACGGAGCTTTATAATCGACATATTTCTGATTATCAGCCTCTTTTTGCAAGGGTACGGCTTACTTTGGATGAGGCGGTTAACTCTTTACCCACTAATAAACTTATCGATACTTACAGTACAACCACTAATAAATCGACAATGTTCATGTTAGAACAATTGTATTTCCATTATGGTCGTTACTTGTTGATTAGTTCGTCACGAGGTGTAGACTCACCTGCCAACCTGCAGGGCATCTGGAATAACTCTGCATCGCCAGCTTGGCAATCAGACATTCACAGCAATATCAATGTGCAGATGAATTATTGGCCGGCGGAGGTTACAAATCTTCCCGAAATGCATGAGAAATTTCTTAATTATGTGTACGATATGGCCATTGTGCAACCGCAATGGAAACAGTATGCACGGAATTCGGGGCAGACTACGGGGTGGACTTGCTTCACAGAAAACAATATTTTTGGGCATTGTACTTCTTTCAAGAATAATTATGTGATAGCTAATGCATGGTATGCTTCGCATATGTGGCAACATTACCGCTATACGCTTGATAAGGAATTCCTCAGAGCAAAGGCAATGCCTGTGATGCTGAGCTGTACGAAGTTTTGGATGGAACGCCTGGTAAAAGCTTCTGACGGTACGTACGAATGTCCGAAAGAATGGTCACCTGAGCATGGTCCTGATTCGGAAAACGCGACGGCACATGCGCAACAGTTAACATGGGATTTGTTTCGTAATACGTTGGAAGCTATCAATGTATTAGGCATTCAAGAGGCAGGAGTGGACAACGACTTTATGGTGGAACTCACAAACAAATTTAATAATCTGGATACTGGCCTTGGCCTGGAAACCTATAAGGGTACTTTTGGAGCTACACGTAATGGGGTTAGCACTGGAAATCAAATTCTCCGAGAATGGAAATATACCGATTATGCCACAGGCAACGGAAGTGAAAGTGCACATCGGCATTTGTCTCATTTGATGTGTCTTTTCCCTTTCAACCAAATTTCCCCATCAAGTTCTTATTTTACTCCAGCGGTAAATGCGATGAATCTCCGTGGTGACGAATCTACGGGCTGGTCGATGGGCTGGAAAATAAATCTTTGGGCAAGAGCTCTTAATGGAGATCATGCTCGTGCCCTTTTGAAGGCTGCTTTGAAACATTCTACAGCCTATACTGTAAATATGAGTGCGGGAGGTGTTTATTACAATTTGTTCGACTCGCATTCTCCTTTCCAGATTGATGGAAACTTCGGTGCTTGTTCCGGCATTGCGGAAATGCTGTTGCAAAGTCAAAACGATACGATACAGATTCTTCCGGCACTACCTTCTATTTGGAAAAAAGGTTCGGTTACGGGGTTACGTGCTATAAATAACTTTGAAGTGGACGAATACTGGGAGGAGGGGAAGCCGACCAAGGTAATTATCAAATCCTTTAGCGGAAAAGATTGTTCGGTGGCTTATGCTAATATTAATAAGGCTGTGGTTGTTGATGCCAAGGGTGATACGATAAAATCGGAAATTCTGAATAGTAACCATATTAAGTTCCAGACTAAAGAAGGTGGAATCTATACCATCATAATGAATCCCGGAGGTGGTACGGGTATTACTGCGGTGGTGGCTGAAACCAATACGAAAATAGCAGTAGAGGGGCGTGTGGTCACCGTTACAGGATGCAATGACATTGACCGTATTGCTGTTTATAATGTTGAAGGTAGTGAGATATTAAATACTAAAAGCTACTCCTTTGTACTTCCTGCTACGGCTAATAAAGTTTTTATAGTAGAGGTAAAACATACCGAAAATAAAAAGAAGGACATGTACAAGATGGCTCTGTAAAAAGGTGCTGGCAGTGTACGAAGCGGCTGGTCTGCTTTGTTATTTAATAGCCCTGAAAGGTTCTGATAGAACTCTTCAGGGTTATTTGTTTGAGTGTCAATCGGCAAAAGTGTCTGCTGAAGGCAAGTATAGAACTTTGCCGTAAAGAAGTTAAAAACTTAGTTGAATAAATTCAGCTTGCGATTACGTGCTTCTTCTAAAGAAACGGTTTGTATTTGTTTCTTTTGATAGTTTTGACGTAATGTTTCATACTCGGAATTCACTTCTTTTACATAGCCTTCGCACATTGTTTTATTCATTAACTTGCTCGAAGCTACTACGTTTTGTGCTGCATCTTTCATCCATAAAACGGGGCCGTCATATGCCGGAGCTATTTTCAAGGCAGTATGCAATTTAGAGGTTGTGGCACCTCCTATCATCACAGGTACGGATATACCTGCTTGTTTGAGTGATTTTACAACGTGCACCATTTCATCGAGAGAGGGAGTAATGAGGCCGGATAATCCAATGAGATCGACCTTTTCGCTGATTGCTTTTTCTACAATAGTTTCAGTGGGGCACATGGTGCCTAAATCAATGATTTCGTAGTTGTTGCAGCCTAAAATAACGCTTACAATATTTTTTCCGATGTCGTGTACATCGCCTTTTACCGTGGCTATTAGATAACGGGCAGCTGTAGAGGCACCTTCTGTTTTTTCTGCTTCAATGGAAGGGCGGAGGATGGATACAGCTTGCTTCATGGTGCGTGCTGTTTTTACCACTTGCGGCAAAAACATCTTTCCTGCTCCGAAAAGTTCGCCTACGTAGTTCATACCGGACATAAGTGGCCCTTCGATAATAGCGACAGCTTTGGGATATTGTTTCAAGGCCTCTTGCAGATCGACTTCAAGATATTCGCTTATCCCTTTTGTTAGGGCATATTTTAAACGTTCCTCAAGTGAGTTTTCACGCCATGCATCGTGCTTGTTGGGGGTGACAGAGGTGTTTGTGGTTTCTGCTTTTAATTGTTGAGCAATCTCTATTAACTGCTCTGCCGCATCAGCGCGTCGATTTAGGATGACGTCTTCAATGCAGGTGAGTAGATCGGTAGGGATGTCACTGTAAAGTACAGCTGTGCTCGGGTTGACTATGCCCATATCCATTCCCTTTGCTATGGCATAGTAAAGAAATACCGCATGCATGGCTTCGCGGAGATAGTTATTGCCACGGAAAGAGAAAGAAAGATTGCTAATACCACCACTGATGTGAGCGTAAGGGCAGTTCTGCTTGATCCATTCGGTAGCACGAATGAAGTCGAGTGCATAGCTGTTATGTTCTTCTATGCCGGTAGCTACGGCTAGTACATTCGGGTCGAAGATGATATCACGTGGATTGAATTGTACTTTCTCTGTGAGAAGCGCATAGGCGCGTCCACAGACTTCTATCTTTCGTTCGAAAGTGTCGGCTTGTCCTTTTTCATCGAAAGCCATTACAACGACAGCTGCACCATATCGTTGAATGGTACGTGCTTTTTCTAAGAATTTCTCTTCGCCTTCTTTGAGCGAAATGGAGTTGACAATGGCTTTGCCTTGAATTGCTTCCAGTCCACTGACAATAACGTCCCATTTTGAGGAATCTACCATAAACGGAACTCGAGCTATTTCCGGTTCCGAGGCTAGCAAATTCAGGAAAGTTACCATCTCGTGTTGTGCTTCAAGTAGCCCATCATCCATGTTTAAATCGATGACTAATGCGCCATCTTGTACTTGGCTACGGGCGATGCTTAGTGCTTCTTCATATTTCTTTTCATTGATGAGGCGTAAAAATTTACGCGATCCCGCTACATTGCAACGTTCACCAACATTAATAAAACGTACATCGGGAGTCAGTTCTAGTCGTTCTAATCCGGATAGCCATAAATAATCGGATGGGGCAACAGGCTGATGAGGGGTGTATCCTTCAATGAGTGCCGGGAACTTTGCGATAAATTCGTTGGTAGTACCACAGCATCCGCCAATAATATTAATTAATCCTTCTTCTAAGTATTGGCGTACTTGACTGGCCATCTCTTCCGGAGTTTGGTCGTATTGACCTAAATTATTAGGCAGCCCGGCATTGGGGTAGGCCGAGATATAGCATGGTGCTAGCGCGGCTAACTGTTCCAAGAATGGTTTCAAATCGCTTGCTCCAAATGAACAGTTTAAGCCGACGGAGAACAGGTTCGCATGCATTACCGAGGCAACAAACGCTTCTAAAGTTTGTCCGGATAGGATACGTCCTCCTTTATCGGCAATAGTAGCAGATACCATTATTGGAACCTGCTTTTGAAGTTTCTCCATTGCTTCTTCAGCCGCTTGTATGGCTGCTTTGGCATTTAGAGTATCGAAAATTGTTTCAATGAGAATGGCATCTACTCCGCCTTCAAGAAGTGCTTCCATCTGCACATAATAGGCAGTACGTAATTCTTGGAAAGTAATTTCACGTGCACCGGGATTGTCTACCTCTTTGCTCATAGAGCAGCTTTTGTTCGTTGGACCTACCGAACCGATTACAAAGCGAGGCTTTTCGGGATTCAACTGAGTATATTCTTCTGCTATTTCATGTGCGATGCGTGCTCCTTCGATATTCAACTCGCGCACCAAGTCGGCCACATGATAGTCGAGCATGGATATTGCATTGGCACTGAAGGTATTGGTTTCAATAAGATCAGCTCCTGCTTCGAGGTATTTGCGATGGATATCTTGTATTACATCAGGTCTGGTAAGGCATAATATGTCATTATTGCCTTTCATTTGTCCCGGGATATGTGCGAAGCGGTCTCCACGGAAATCTGTTTCCGTGAGGTTATAGTTTTGAATCATGGTGCCCATTGCACCATCTAAGATTAAAATGCGCTCTTTAGCGCACTGAGTCAAAGTCTTCATCGGCTTATTTCTTAAAAAAACGATCCATCATGCGTTTGTCATCCCGTTCTTTGATGGATTGTCGTTTATCAAATTCTTTTTTACCTTTTCCGAGTGCAACTACTACTTTGCAGAGGCCTTTATCGTTGACAAACATTCGCAAAGGCACAATACTGAATCCGGGAGTGCTACCATCGCGTTCTAGCTTATGTAACTCTTTTCGATTGAGTAGTAATTTCCGTTCGCGGCGTGCAATATGATTGTTGTATGAGCCGTAGAAGTATTCGGAAATGTTCATATTCTTCACCCATAGTTCACCTTTGTTAAAATAGCAGAAGGTGTCTACAAGCGAAGCTTTTCCAAGGCGTATCGATTTGATTTCAGTACCTGTTAGTACGATACCTGCGGTATAGGTATCAGTTATTTCGAAATCAAATGTGGCACGTTTGTTCTTAATATTAATAGGGGTAAGTTTCAGCTTAGTCATAACGCATTAAAAAAGTCCATTAAAAGAATGGGTAAGTAGCGTAAATAGAATGTCAATTAGTTGTGGCAATACAAGAATACTTATTGCAGCAACAATGAAAAAAGAGGTCTTCCCTTTGCGGGTTATTGGAGCTAATAAATGGCTGCCAATCCAGATTTGTATGGTAGAGTAGAAGAAAAAACTCCAAAGTACGGTTGCTTGTACAAAGAAATAGTAGTCTTCAGGAACAAAGCAAATACAAAGTGTATTAGCCATCTTCGCAAGTAAAGGAAGTGTAAGGCCATAACCGATTATTTTGGGCAACCAATCGATGCGGACGCGTCCTGCTTCTCGGTCTTCTTCAGGTACCTGATCCATATCGATGGTCCACATTCGAGGAAAGAGCTTAATAAGTAGCCACTGTATTAGAAAGAATCCTCCAACAAAGGAGAAAAAGACTTGCGCAGCTTCTATTAGTCCATTTTGAATGAGCATATTAGCCGAAGGTTTTGCACCTTCTGCTACTTGTGCAAAATAATTTAGATAAATTGAAGCTGCCAATACCACGAGTCCGACAAATCCGATCAACGGGTAAAGGTATTCTGAAAAAAGGTCTTGGCTATCTTTCTCATCTTTTACCTCTTGCCATGCTTTCTGTGGACTGATAATGAAAGCCCATATGCGTTTAAAAAATCGAATATTCATTTGTTCTATTTACTTTTCGATGGTGATGAACTGATTGAGGTGCTCGTCCACATAACTTGCTACAAGTGTTGTAAATTCCTCTTCTTGAATAATAAACTGATCTTGGAGGTCGTCAAAGTCTCCAAATTGCTCATAGAGTGCCATGAATTCTTCTTCTGTATACTCTTTTTCCAGCTCTTCATGATGCAACTCATAAAGTTTTCGTGCAGCGTAAATAAGCTTAGTAAGTTCACCAAGCCCCCATTCACGAATCGCTTTTGCAAAAGGATTTAGAAAGATATAAGCTCCGTATCCGTTTTGGATGAGCTGTATAAAGCCGCCTTCTTGAATTTCTTCACGAAAGATCCAATAGGCTAATAGGGTATGTTGCTCACCAGAAAGGCGATCCATTGTGTCTGCGCTTAGTTGACCGCCGACTTCATCTAAGTAACGTGTTGCGATAACTTTGAGGAACTCGTCGATACCTGCTTCGGCCGCCTGTTTTAACTGGTGGTCGGTAAGTGTTATTGTATTGCTCATAATTGTTGTTTTAGGAGATCTTATTCCTCTCTTTTCTTTTACTTTGACGGATGTAAACATCAGGTCGCAAAGGTACAAAAAAGAATTGAGTTAGCAAAGCTGCTGATTAGAAAAGCCTTAAAAAGGGTTTCTTTCACCTAGGATTTGGATATTCTTCGAAGCGTTCCTCAAAAATAAAGAATCTTTTATATGCTTTTTTTTGAAGAACTCTCGAAAAACGTTATCTTTGTATCCTGTCTTTTGAGCAGACATCAGATTGCATTTACTAACTAACTAAATATTGAAAAATGAAGAATTCATTTTTGCTATTCGCTGTTTTTTTGTGCATTACTATGGGAATGCAGGCGCAGCCGAATTACGATTTCACTAAATTGCAGCGCGAGAAACTAGGCAGAGGCTTGGTGGCTGTACGTACGAGCGCTGATTCGGTAGCTATACAATGGCGTTCTTTGGGGGGTGATGCTAAAAATATGGCCTTTAATGTGTATCGAAATGGAAAGAAGCTAAATAAAAAGCCTTTAACAGGGGCTACTTTTTTTCGTGATGCTTTCCCAGCAGGCGCTGATGCTGTGTATAAAGTTTGTCCGCAGCTTGGTCAGAAAGAGCAGTTGGATGTAGCTCAAACTTGTTTGTTGAAGAAGGATTCGCCAATTGGCTATATCAATATCCCTTTGCAGAAGCCGGAAGATGGAATAACTCCAGATGGTAAATCGTATACTTACTCTGCGAATGATGCTTCAATTGGTGATGTGGATGGAGATGGAGAGATGGAAATTATCTTAAAGTGGGATCCTTCGAATTCTCGCGACAATTCGCAAAGTGGCTATACGGGTAATGTATTTATCGATTGTTATAAATTGACCGGCGAACGTCTTTGGCGTATTGATTTGGGAAAGAACATTCGTGCAGGTGCGCATTATACCCAATTTATGGTGTACGATTTGGATGGAGATGGACGTGCCGAAGTGGTGATGAAGACAGCTGATGGTACGGTGGATGGCACTGGAGTTGTTATTGGTGATGTGCAGGCGGATTGGCGAAGTAAGGATTCTCCTGAGGTTTCTGAAGCTTTACGCAAACAAGCCGAGAAACATGCTACTGGATCTTCAACTCAGAAAGCTCTTTTGGATGCGCAAAGTACAACAATTAAAGCTGAAGACGGTGAGCCTGAGCTTCCTCCTCGTGATGTCCGTAAACGAAAACCAATTGGACTTAAAAGTGTAACTGGACGTATTTTGACTGGATCTGAATATTTAACGGTCTTTGAAGGCTTAACAGGTCGTGCTCTTTCTACTGTCGATTATGTTCCTGCTCGTGGAGAAAGTCAGGATTGGGGTGACTCATATGGCAATCGCATGGATCGCTTTCTAGCTTGTGTGGCTTATCTAGATGGAGTACATCCTTCGGTGGTAATGTGTCGCGGCTACTATACACGTACCGTTTTAGCGGCTTATCGTTGGGATGGCAAAGAATTAAAGAATCAATGGGTGTTTGATACGAAGGATTCTCAATGGGCAGATTGGGCTTCGCAAGGCAATCATAACCTTCGTGTAGGCGATGTGGATGCTGATGGAAAAGATGAGATAACCTATGGCTCAATGGCTATTGACGATAATGGCAAGGGACTTTACAATACGCGGATGGGACATGGGGATGCTTTGCATTTAACGGCTTTCGATCCTTCTTCAAAGAAGTTGCAGGTGTGGGATTGTCATGAAAATAAGAAGGATGGTTCCGACTTCCGTGATGCTGCTACGGGTAATGTCATTTTTAAGATTCCTTCTACAGCAGATGTAGGTCGGTGCATGGCGGCAGATATTGATCCAACTAACTACGGAGTAGAGATGTGGTCGTCTGCTTCGGGTGGTATACGTAACTTAAAAGGAGAATTAATTGCAAAGGGAGTGCGCTTACCAACTAATATGGCAGTATGGTGGGATGGCGATCTGCTACGTGAAATGCTTGATCGCACTACGATTAGTAAATGGGATTGGATAATTCATACCACTCGCCCTCTTTTAGAAATGGAAGGATGCGCTAGTAACAATGGTTCGAAAGCGAATCCTTGTCTTGCCGCTGATATAGTAGGTGATTGGCGGGAAGAAGTGCTTGTTCGTACAGTCGATAACACGGCTTTGCAGCTGTATGTAACTCCTTATATGACTCCTTATCGCTTCGTTACATTTCTGGAAGACCCTATTTACCGATTGAGTATAGTAACTCAAAATGTGGCGTATAATCAACCTACACAATTAGGCTTTTATTTCGGAACGGACTTGAAATAATATATCTTTCCAAAGAGCTCTCTTATTTAATAATGAGGGCTCTTTGCACTTATTTAGGATGCTTATATCTACAAAGGGAGATAAAAATTTCGGGATATGATATTTTATTACTATCTTTGCAACTTGATATAGAATACATTAGAATGAAATTTACAGAACTCAAACTTGATGACGCAGTGCTTGATGCACTTGAAATCATGCGATTTGACGAGTGCACTCCGGTGCAAGAACATACCATACCGCCTCTTTTAGAAGGAAAAGACTTAATTGGCGTAGCGCAGACCGGTACCGGAAAAACTGCTGCATATATCCTTCCTCTATTAAACAACTTACTTAACGATGGGCACCCTGATGATGCAATTAATTGCATTATTATGGCTCCTACGCGTGAATTGGCGCAGCAGATCGACCAACAAATGGAAGGTTTCTCTTATTATGTACCTTTTAGCAGCGTGCCTGTATATGGAGGAAATGACGGAGTTCGTTTTGCGCAAGAGCGGAAGGGATTGACTCTTGGAGCGGATGTCGTGATTGCTACCCCCGGACGTTTATTGGCTCATATTGCTTTAGGATATGTAGACTTATCTAAGATTTCTTATTTTATTTTGGATGAGGCTGACAGAATGCTTGATATGGGCTTTTATGATGATATTATGCAAGTTGTGAAATTAATGCCTGATACTCGTCAAACAATACTTTTCTCAGCTACAATGCCTGATAATATTCAGAAGCTTTCTAAGAATATCTTGCATAATCCTGTAGAGGTGAAACTTGCTGTATCAAAGCCGGCAGAGAAGATCATGCAGAGTTGCTATATCTGTTATGAAAAGCAGAAATTAGGCATCATTAGCCAACTATTTAAAGAGCAGCCTCCGGAACGTGTCATTATATTTTCTTCCTCGAAATTGAAAGTGAAGGAAGTTACGAAGTCGCTACTCCGTATGAATTTAAGTGTGGGTGAGATGCATTCTGATCTTGATCAATCGCAGCGGGATGAGGTGATGCACGAATTTAAAAACGGACGTGTCCAGATTTTGGTCGCTACGGATATTGTAAGCCGAGGCATTGATATTGACGATATTAGTCTGGTAATCAATTATGATGTGCCTCATGATAGCGAGGATTATGTGCACCGTATTGGTCGTACAGCTCGTGCGGATCGTGATGGTGTTGCAATTACTTTTGTTTGTGAGAAAGAACAAGGCAAATGGCGTCAAATAGAGAAATTTCTTGAAAAGGATATTTATAAAATACCAATACCTAGTGAATTAGGTGAGGCTCCTGCTTATAGTCCAAATTCGCGTGGTGAGACTCGTGGACGTCGTGAAGGACGTCCTTCAGATGGTCGTGAGCGTCCTTCTTCTGAAAATCGTAGAAAAGGTCAGGGAGAAGGTCGTAACAACGATCGCCGTAAGAATAGACCTGCTCCTGAATCCGAGGTAACGGAATCATCAACCGAGGTAACGATGAGTGCAGATCAGCCTGCTTCTGCAGAAAGACAGCAGCCTCGTAAAGAAGGAGAGCCGGGTTCTAATGCAAATCGTCGTTCTTCTAATAATAGCCGTCGCAATTCACGAGACCGTCGTGATCCTAACCGATCACCCCAGATGGGAACTGAAAATCGTTCCGAGGAAAAGCAGGAACGTGCCCCCCGTGAAAACAAGCCTTTTCGTGAGGACAGACAGCCTCGTGAAGATAGACAGCCTCGTGAAAGAAGAGAGCCCCGTGCTCCTCGAGGAGAGTCGAGAGAACCTCGCAAAGAAGGCGATGAATCGCATCGTGAGTATCGGAAACCTCGTAATGGAGACGAACGAACTCGAAGAACTCGCTCTGACCAGCAACTGTCGAAAATAGAAGCTCGCACGCCAGTGCCTGTTGCTAGTTCACAAGCAGATGAGAAAAAAGGGTTAGTGTCGGGCCTTAAAAAATTTGGGGCAAAAATAAAAAAGATGTTGCCCAGAAAGTAGAATAGAGTACTGCTCACGAATCTTAAGATATTGTGAGCGGTGTCTTTTTAGTCCTTTTGGAATGAAAAAGTTTTTATTTATTGTATGGTTCTCATTACTTTCTATTAGCTTATATGCACAGAATAGTAAAATAGAAGAGAACCCTGTGCTGCACAGTAGCATAATGCATTGTGAGATGCATTATTCAGTATATTTTCCTGCGGGTTATCTGTCTTCGAAGAAAACTTATCCTGTACTCTATTTATTGCATGGGGTAGGAAGTAATCATGTTTCGTGGATAAGGAAGGGTAAGATTCAGCAGATTCTAGATAAGGCAATTTCCATACGAGCTCTTGATCCAATGATTGTGATAATGCCTGATGCCGGAATGTCATACTATATGAATAGTATGGATGGCGCTTCACGTTATGAAGATTATTTCTTTCAAGAGTTAATGCCTCATATTGAGCATACTTATTATATTACCCCAGGTAAACAGAATTGTAGCATTGCGGGTTTCTCAATGGGTGGATATGGAGCTCTGCTTTATGCTATTCATCGACCGGATCTTTTTCATACTTGCGTGGCGATGAGTCCCGGGATACGGACAGATGAACAGATCGATCAAATGAATGAGAAAGAATATAATGAACGCTATGGAATCTGTTTTGGACCGATTTCGGAAGAACAGCCACGCGTTCCAAGGCTTTACCAAACAAAATATAGCATACTTCATTTAGTAAGTGAAATGCCTGAGGAACAAAAGAAGTCTGTCCGATTTTATATTGACATTGGCGATGATGACTTCCTTTATAAAGCAAATTCTTTACTTCATATTCTGTTGCGTGATCGTGGTATTGAGCATGAATTTCGCATTCGTAATGGCGGGCATACTTGGAAATATTGGCAATCGGGCATAGTGAATGGACTTTCATATATACAAACCGGCCTGCGCTGAATGATATTTGTTCGTAGCAGGAATGTGGTTTTTGCAGATTGTCTGCTATTTAGTGCAACTACTTTTGATGATAAGTTATTAAGTTCTCTATAGGTGAAGCACTAATCGATTCGATATTTAGGGATAGATCTACAGCAATTTCTTTGAGAATAGATTGATAGTAGTAAGCTATCGAACCTGTTAGATGAATTGGGAGTTTTGGATATTGCATTATATTGCGTGTGAAGAACTCTTTTAAGGTAGCCTTTACTAGTTCTCTAAGCATTGGCTCTTTCTCTATGCTTTTCAAAATGAAAGGTGAAAAACTTGCTAAGAAGCGATTAGGGAATGGCTTCCGATATACGCGCTCTATAATAATTGATGGGGTCAATTGATATTCTTTTAGGAATTCTTCACGGAGTGCTATTGGAAGTTGACCTTTTAGTAAATCACCAATAAAGCGTTTACCTAATACGGCACCACTACCTTCATCTCCTAGGATGAAACCAAGTGGCGAAACTTGCTGTACTATTTCTATCCCATCGTAATAGCATGAATTTGAACCAGTACCAAGTATGCAGGCTATACCTGCTGAATGCCCACATAGGGCACGAGCGGCTCCGAGTAGATCGCTATTTACAGATAAGGTGTAATCTCCTTCCAATGTGAGGCGAATCGCTTTTTCAACTTCTGCAATTTTCTCAGGAAAAGCACAACCTGCTCCATAAAAGAAAATCTTTGAAAGCGATGATAGAGTAAAGTGTTGATTCTTTTTTGACAACCATTCTTTTACTTCATGCATCGTTTCTGTCATTTCATCAATTGTCTGAAAGAATGGATTTAATCCTTTGGTGCAGAGTTTTTCAATTTTGCATGAACCATTCTCTTCGTTTTCTGATTTCGCCAGTATAACCCAATCTGTTTTTGTAGAACCACTATCTGCAATTAATATAGACTCCATTTTTTAGCTGTTTTTATTTTTTTTCCCAAAATCGGCCGTGATATGCTTCTTAATAAGGTAGGTAATGAAAATACTTGGCAAAGCACATAGGCAAATCCAAGCAAAAAACTCGGTATAGCCTAATATTTCTTGTAGCCAGCCGGCCAGCATTCCCGGTAACATCATGCCTAGTGCCATTAATCCAGTTGCAATGGAGTAATGCGCTGTTTGATGTTTCCCTTGTGAAATGTATATAAGGTATAGCATGAATGCAGCAAATCCAACTCCATATCCAAATTGTTCAATTGTAATTGCAGCAAGGATAATTCCAAAAGATTCAGGTTGTGCCCAAGCAAGATAGAGATATAGTAGATGAGGAATGTTGAGAGTAAAGGCCATTGGAACGAGGCATTTCCGGAATCCGAATCGAGAGGCTAGAAGTCCTCCCAAGATGCCTCCGGCTAATAGTGCCATAACTCCAATAGTGCCATATGCTAATCCAACTTCAGAGGTTTCAAGCCCGAGCCCTCCTTTTTCAATAGGATCTAAGAAGAAAGGAGAAGCTATTTTGATGAGTTGAGATTCTCCCAATCGGTAGCAAAGAATGAAACCGATCATTAGTCCGACATGCTTTTTGGCAAAAAAGCTACGGATTGTTTCGAAAAACTCATAAAATAATTCTTTTGTTTTAAGCTTTGGTTGCCGAGCATCTTTACTTGGATGTGGAAGAAGCATAAAATGATAAAGTGCGATTCCGATAAAGATTGCTGCCAACAAAAAGAAAACGAGACTCCATGCTAAAGGGAAATTTCCTGTGCTATAGCTTAGTATTTTCCCTTCGGCTAGTCCACCTGCTAACATAACCAGTATGCCTTGTCCGAAAATGTTGGCTAGTCGATAGAAAGTATTTCGAATACCGACAAATAGGGTTTGTTCATTTTCAGAAAGAGCAAGCATGTAAAAACCATCGGCGGCAATGTCGTGAGTGGCAGAGCTGAAAGCCAGAATCCAAAAGAACGCAAGAGAGGCTTGCAGCCAGAAAGGACTAGGCAGAGTAAGAGCAATGCCTGCAAAAGCCGCTCCACACAGACTTTGCATTGCAACAATCCAAGCTCGTTTGGTTTTAATAATATCTATAAATGGGCTCCAGATAGGTTTAATAACCCATGGGAAGTACATCCATGAAGTGTAAAAAGCAATTTCACTATTTGAAAGCCCCAGATTTTTATAAAGTGTGACGGCGAGTGTCATTACTGTTACATAAGGTAAACCTTCTGCAAAGTAAAGAGTAGGTATCCAAGTCCAGCTCCGTGAGGATTTTTCTTGTGACATATTGGTTTAATTAAGATGAGTAAGTTGTGAATGTGGATAGTAGTGGGCTAGAATTTCAAGATAATCATAACCGTTTTCTGCCATTACAGCTGCACCAATCTGGCAAAGGCCTACGCCGTGTCCCCAACCTTTACCTTTTAGGATGAATCCGGTAGGTTCCATGCTCCCTGATGTGGCCTGATGGTCAAAAAGACGTTCTATCTCGAAGGCGGCACTGTATAGATGCGAGTTTGAAAGAAGGCGGCGAATTAGTAATTCTTTTCCTACAATTAAACTGTTTTTTTTGCCTACGATCCGAAGTCGAATGAGTCGTCCTGACGGACTACGCTCTACGGGCTCCAAATTAATAATATCTCCTAGATCTATGCTGTCTTTTCCTTGTTTGCAAACTTCGCCAAGGCGGCGGTGTATTAACTCACTAAGTTCTTTTGCGGAGTATCGTACTTCCCATTGATAATAATGAGCTGTTTCTTGATCGTAATTATTAAGTACTTGTTGTAGAATTTTGGGATTTGCATTTTTACAGAAAGGGTCTTTCTTCCACTGTAAGTAAGGGTAATCTTGATTTTCCCAACAGGATGAAAATAATTCCATTTCTCCTCCACAGCATTTTGAGAATCGTGCGTCACAGAGTTTATCTTCGTACGTTAATACTTCTCCGTGGGTTTCTTGAATAGCACGTTCTACTTCTGGTGTATGTGCACGGGTAATACCTTGGTAACGTTGACAATGATCGTCTGCACAAACGTCGAATAAAGTATGATTCTCGTGATCCCACCAATATATAAGCTCGGCCTCTTGATTGGGACGTATTTGTAGTTCTAGAGTTCTTTCCTCTTTAGTGCTTTTTGAATTTCGATTTGCTATTTGGGCTAATAACCAGCTACGAGAAATAACAGCATGAGCTTTCAATAACTGAAGCGAAGCAGTTGCACTCATTTCAGATGAAATTACACTTAGTAGATATTCTTCAACCGGTAAGATATTTATAACCTGCAGACAAGGATGGTTTGTTCCTTCTTCGAGAATAGGAATTATTTTTATTGCTCCACGAAAGCGTTGATTTTCTTTACGCTCCCAATGAAAATTAATCCCAATAGTAACATTTTGTATTTCAACAAATTGTTTAATTATTGCCCCTTTGGGTATAAAAAGAAGTTCTTTATATTGTGCGTCTTGCCAACAAATTAGCCCATTCTCAAGTCCAAAATGCTGCTCACCTGTTACTTCTTTTCCACTAGAAAAATAGATCCCTTGCAAGAGCAATTCGACTTCCGTAGCATATAGAATACCTACTTGCACTTCTGTATTTGAGCTTTGGTGATCCATAAATTAACTTTTCAGATGAGTTGTAACTGCATGCATTTTTTCAGGAGAGTAACAAATCTCTCCTAGAATTGATTCTAGATCGGAAGCGGTTATTTTATCAAAATCTTTTTTCTGCGAGATAGCAAACAATCCTCCCATATCAACACAACCTGGTGAGAGTGATATATTGTCTTCACCAATTGCTTCATAGCAGTTTGGGCGATGTTTGGTACGAGGGAAAAGAAGAACAATCCATTCGCTTTTTTTATGCCAAACAAGAAGGTTCATCATTGGCTCTTCTTCTGCTTTTCCTGTTTCAATTTCCAAAGCATTATAGAGAATGGAGAAAAGATAGATAATTCCAGTTTCTTTGGTAGCCCTTATTTCAAAGAAAGGGCGTGAATATTGGGAGAAACTTCGTAAGGTCGCTTCTTGATATTCGGAAATGATAGGAGGTAATTCTCCTTTTTTCTCGAAGAAAGGCTCTTGCTCAATAGGTAATATTCCTTGATTGCCTGCTTGGAAATGTGCATGGTCAGGTGCTGAGGCACCACATTTTGGGCCGTTATAGAAGATTACAAACTCATTAAGTTGCTGTGCGAGTTGCAGCATAATGCCAAGTCTTCGTTCAATGCGCTGAGGCTGATGATGAATTGCCGGAATGGTAAGATGGTAGGGAAAAATAGGATAAGGGTTCACTAGTATTTCATAATCATTCATGAACGGCACGCAAAGTTGAGCCTTTGGACGATTATTTGCACAAAGGAAACAAGGCCGTTCAGCAAGCGATAGTGTATCTATTTTTGCTGCAGAAGAAAGAATTCGAGCTGGATTGAATTGCAATCTCGCGGGTTGTTCAATATAATTTGTCAGACTTATTTCTCGTGTTTTAACTTGGCTAATGGCTTCAAAATTAGTATGAGCCGTATCCCATGTATTGCATTGTTGCTCTACTAAAGCTCTTGCAACTTCCGAATTAATCAACTCTGTTTGCATTTTGTATCAGTTCTGATTAAGTTTTTTACGTGCCAAGATTTCAATGGTGCGTATGCGATCCTTGTATAAATTATTTGCATTTACCTTATCAATACTTAGAGCAGCATCAGAGTTCCCTTCCCAACGTCGACAACAGTATACCACTTCATATACACGGCCGATTTGGTAGTGACGAGAAATCGCAAGTCCCATCGCATAATCTTCTCCATAACTTGTATTAGGCAGAGCCGTTTTACGAATTAATGGAGTGAAGAAAGCTCTAGGTGCACCCAAGCCATTAATCCGTAACGCGTTATTTCGTCCATTGTCAGGCGTCCATTCACGATGATCAATAATGCCCGGAGGCAATGTTTCCATCTTAAAGTTTGTCATTCGGTACGTTCCTATAACCATACCGCATTGTTGTGTATAAAAAGCATCAACAATGCGTTGTAAGGCTTCAGGACTACTATATACATCGTCGCTATCAAGTTGAACGGCAAAGCGCCCACAAGCATCCGATTGTACTCCCCAGTTCCAACAACCGCCAATGCCGAGGTCGTAGCGTGAAGGGATAAGATGTACTATGCGCGGATCATCAAATTCTTGAATCGCTTCGCTTGTGCCATCGTCGGAATGGTTATCAATGATGATAAGATTGAATGGAAAAGATGCTTTTTGCATCAACACAGATTGTATTGCGTCCCGAATGGTTTTTACTCTATTGCGTACAGGAATAATAACGGAAGCTTCTAATAAGAATTGTCCCTCTGTAAGGTCTATTTTCTTAAATTCAGGAGCAAGATAAGCATTTATAGCCTTAAGATGCTCCGTACAAATATTCTCCATTTCAATTTGCACGGCACGATTACGTGGATCTACATAATCGAATTGCTTCTCTCCGCTTAACCGTGCATCGAGTTCCTTTTCAGTATAAAGAGCTTCATTCAGATGGATGAGTTCGGCTTTTCTTGCAATAGCGAGGCGTAACTCGTAAAGTGCGGCAAATTTACGTTCTGTTGTAAAACTTGCTACGGCAGAGAGAAATTTTACCTTATTATATATATGAATTGCACCAAAGTCGAAATCATCTCTGAGAGCCCCTTCTTGATAGTCAATCGCAGGGGCGATTTCTTTCTTTCCATCTTTGGTTAAATAGTGGTCTGCGTATACCATTCCGGCATTAGTAGCATCAGCTACTGAGACTAAACGCTCCAAAGCTAAATAACCCAACTCTATTTGTGTAGGTCGAACGATGAGCAATATATAATTCGCTTCACTTGATTCCGCAATTGTGGCAATCTCACAAAGCGATTTGCTACTTCCCCAATCTTTGATGACAATTGAGTTTGGTAATAAATCTGCAATAGGAGCAAAAGAGATAACATCCTTTTTCATCTTCTTTTTCATTTCATAAAAAGCATTTGTTGCTTTTCTCGATGCAAAAGTACTACTTTTTTTGTAATTCGACCGTTTTATGCGCACAAATAACTATCTAATGTGCCGTTTTATGCATTTTTTTCCTTAAATATTTGCGTACTTTGAGAATTATGCGTTCCTTTGCACCGACAAAAATAAAAAATTAATTAGAATCATTCATTTAAAATTTAAAAGTTATGTCAGAAATTGCATCAAGAGTAAAAGCGATTATCGTTGATAAGTTGGGAGTAGAAGAGTCAGAAGTTGTAGAAGGCGCAAGCTTTACTAACGACCTTGGCGCAGATTCTTTAGATACTGTAGAGCTCATTATGGAGTTTGAGAAAGAATTTGGAATCCAGATCCCCGACACTCAGGCTGAGAAAATTGGTACTGTAGGCGACGCTATCTCTTATATTGAGCAGGCTAAGGCGTAATCGCCCTGCATTCATACCCTTTTAATCTTATGGAATTAAAGAGAGTAGTAGTAACGGGTCTAGGTGCACTAACTCCTGTCGGCAATACGGTTCCCGAATTTTGGGAAAACTTGTTAGCTGGAAAGAGTGGTGCAGGGCCTATCACTCATTTCGACCCCACCTTATTCAAGACGCAATTTGCTTGTGAGGTGAAGAATTTTAACGCAACCGATTTTATTGATCGTAAGGAAGCGCGTAAAATGGATCGTTATGCACAGTATGCCCTTGTTGTGGCCGCTGAAGCTATAAAAGATTCGGGTTTAGATGTTGAAAAAGAGAATCTGGATAAGATTGGTGTTATCTTTGGTGCAGGTATTGGTGGTATTGAGACTTTCGAACAGGAAGTTGGTAACTACTATTGCAACAAAGAGGCAGGCCCTCGTTTTAGTCCTTTCTTCATCCCCAAGATGATTTCAGATATTGCTGCAGGTCAGATCTCTATTCAATATGGTTTCCGTGGTCCTAACTTCGGAACTGTTTCTGCTTGCGCTACGTCTTCTACAGCTATTACTGAGGCGTTCAATTATATTCGTTTAGGAAAAGCGAATGCGATTGTAACAGGTGGTGCAGAGGCTGCTATTACAGCCGGTGGAGTTGGTGGATTTAATGCGATGCATGCCCTTTCTACTCGTAATGACTCTCCTGAAACAGCTTCGCGCCCTTTTAGTGCAAGTCGTGACGGTTTTATTATGGGCGAAGGCGGTGGTTGCTTGATTTTGGAAGAACTTGAGCATGCTAAAGCTCGTGGTGCCAAAATCTATGCAGAAGTTGCTGGTTGTGGCGCATCTGCAGATGCTTATCATTTAACCGCCTCTCATCCAGAGGGACTTGGTGCTAAGCTTGTAATGCGAAATGCGCTTGAAGATGCGGAAATGCAGATTGACGCAATTGATTATATTAATGTGCACGGAACGTCTACTCCTGTTGGAGATATCTCTGAAGTGAAAGCTATTAAAGATGTTTTTGGTGATCATGCATTTAAACTCAATATCAGTTCGACAAAATCGATGACCGGCCATCTCCTTGGAGCAGCAGGTGCGATAGAGAGTATTGCAAGTATCCTTGCCATTAAAAATGACATCGTGCCTCCTACAATCAATCATCAGCATGATGACCAAGATGAAAATATTGACTACAACCTAAACTTCACCTTTAACAAGGCTCAGAAGCGTACGGTAAATGTAGCTCTTTCTAACACCTTTGGTTTTGGAGGACATAATGCTTGCGTAATCTATAAAAAATATAAGTAACGCAACTGTGTTTACCGATATTATACAAAAAATAAGACTCTTTTTCTGCAAGGATAAAGAGTCTTATTTAGTTCTTTATCGTATTCTGGGTTTCTATCCTCGGAAGATAGAACTTTATCAGCAGGCTTTATTGCATAAGTCATCGTTGGCAAAACGTTCTGATGGGAAACCTTTGAATAATGAACGGTTGGAATTTTTGGGTGATGCTGTACTCGATATTATTGTAGCTGATTTATTATATTGTTATTTCCCTCATAAGTCGGAGGGTTTTCTAACTAAAACACGCTCTAAGATTGTAAAGCGAGAGATGTTGAACAATCTTGGTAAAGAGATAGGCCTTGACAAACTCGTGAAGAGCCATCATAGTGCTATTGAAACACACAATAGTTATCTTTGTGGAAATGCCTTTGAAGCTTTTATGGGTGCCATTTACTTAGATCAGGGATATGAGGTTTGTTATACCTTTTTTCTAGAAAAGATACAAAAGCCCTATTTGAATTTTAATCGCATTGCTTTTAAAGAAGAAAATCACAAATCCAAATTGTTAGAGTGGGCTCAACATTATCATGTAGAAATTTCGTTTGATTTATTAGATCAAACAACTGATGAAGCGAATAGTCAGATTTTTAATTCGCAGGTTCGTCTACATGGACTTGAAGCGGCAGAGGGAACAGGCTATACCAAAAAAGAGTCTCATCAGAAAGCTGCCCAGAAAGCGTTAAAGCGCTTAAAGAAAGACCAATCCTTCTGTGAAGAAGTTCTTAAAAGAGCTGGTTGCCAAACATCTAAGGTTGAAGTAGAATAAGCCTCCTTTTATTTCTTGCAAAATAAGCGTTCTTTATTTACGACTATATCAATGCTGAGTTGTAATAATGAATAGAAAACCGACAATACTTGTTAAAAAGTAATAAAGAAATCATTTTTTTATTACTTTAGTTACTATATTTGTATTTAAAACCAATCAATTCCAGCTAATATGAAAAAGTGTTTTTCCTCCATTATTGCTTTATTAGTTTTGCTCCTGTTCTCAGGCTGCGTAAACAATCCTGAATGGTTTGAAACCCCTGCGGCCTCTACAACGAATCCCCTTAGTGAAATTACGGTTAAAACTGGTTTTGATTGGAGCACTACACGTCAACTTTCTGTAACCATTAATGTAAATGATGAGCAGTATGGCTATCCTTATACTGTGGCTGTGTACGATGCAAATCCGATAGGAAATGTCAGTGCCAATGAATATACCGTAGGTACTGCTCAAAAGGACATGCCCTATACTGTAAAACTTACTATACCTATTGCTCTTAAAACTTTGTTTGTAAAACAAACTGATCCTAAGGGGCGTGTCTTAGTCGGTGAGTTTGCTATTGATCAGACAAGTAACGATTTGGTTTGTAGCTTTCTACCCACAGCGGCTAACGGTAGCTCTGCTAAATCTTCTAAAAAACTTTCTAGCAGGTTGATTGATGCAAATGGGAATACTGTTCCTTCGTTTACGGCAATTCCGACAGGTGCTTTAGAATTAGCAACTGTTGTAGCTAGAGACCAAACAAATAATGCAGATGTACTTCAAGATAATACTGATTATAAAATAACGAGTAACTACGAAGGACTCTTTCGCCATAACGGCACAAAAGGAACTCGGATATTTGTAAATGCGGTATGGAAGATACCCGCAGGTACACGATTTCAGAAAGGGCTTGAAATAATTGTATTGCCTGGTGCAAGTTTAGTAACTTCTGGGTCGACTACTTTAATAGGTACCACGCAACTCGATGTAATGTCTGGAGCTAAAGCTACCTTTGGTACTTTGAGCTTATCGAATAACAATCAAATTTATAATTTAGGCACTTTTGCAGCAGATGCTCTGAGCGATAATCCGGGACTGTTTTACAATGCCAATGGAGCAACTGCCACTATTACAAGCTTTGGAGCAAATGCAGGTTCCGGCAAATATACCATTGAAAATAGAGGTGTAATTAATTGTGATAATTTCTCGGTAAATAGTGGACAAAAGCTGTATAATTACTGTACAATTGCTACCAAAAATAATTTTAGTTTTCAAGGAGGTACTATAACAATGGATCAAGGTATGGTTACTTCAAAAACAATGACCTTTAATGGCACTACGGTTTACCTTTATAACGGTTCAATGCTTTCTGCAAGTGAAAGTATAAACATGCAATCGAATGATAACTTCGATGGAGGTACAGGCACAGTGACGAGCTTGATAAAAGCACCTACTTATTCAATTAGTTCAGGAGTTACATTTAAAGGAAATTTGGTTGCCGAATCGAATTACTATCCGGGCAATCAATGGTGGAAACCTTATAGCGTACAAGCTCCTGCTTTTTTAACTAGCTATGGGGGTTCTACCGTAGTAATAGAACTCTGTAGTAGTTCAGAACAAGGTAATGGTGGCAACTCCGGTAATACTCCTACAGGTCCGACTTACCCTCTGGTGATAAAAGATTCAACGCAATATAATTATGCTTTTGAAGATTTGTGGCCGTCGTATGGAGATTATGATTTAAATGACATCGTGATAGCTATTACCAGCCGTACTTTAAATAAAGAAGAAGATGGTTCGATATCTAGTGCTGTATTTACCGGAAAGCTTTCTGCAGTAGGCGCTGGCACGCGGCATGCAGCAGCAATGCAATTAAAAGGAATTACAAGTAGTGATATTCAAGGAGCGGTAACGTTGAGTGAGATGGGAACAATTGGATTTAATAATGAGAATTATGCATTCGATCTCTCTTCTCAAAATATAGAAAATAACCAAGACGATGCAGTCGTAATACCGATTTGCAGTGATGCGCATCGTTTTATAAGAAAAGATGATCAACTTTCTTATGTAAATACATCTCTCATAGACCCACTTACTCCGGAACGTAAGTTTACAATCAAATTGAATTTTGTTGCCGGAGCTGTAACCGAAGAAGATTTAGCAACCAGCTTGCTTGATTTGTTCATTATCACCAAAGAAAGCGAATTGGGCCGAAAAGAGGTTCATTTGTCCACTTTTGGGCCAACGAAACTTATTAATAAAACTTTTCTTGGAGCAGGTAATTGTGCCGGAAGTGATAATCCTTATCTGACAAAGGAGGGATTTTGTTTTGGCTTGTTGATTCCCGGGGCTTATTATTGGCCTCAAGAGAAGGCCAAAATAAATGAAGTATATTCTGACTTTTCAGAATGGGCTACTTCTGGAGGTGTAAGTAAAACCGATTGGTTCCTTCCGGAAAAGGCCAATGCGGATTTAGTATTTCCGGTCGGCTCTCTCAAATAAACTAAACTTTTAGCACACTAAAAGTGACATGTTCGGCGCACCTTTTTTCTTAATGGTGGATGCAATAACATTCCCATCAAAAGAGTTACTGCCAGTTGGCAAATTCATTTTTAACAGCTGTTGAATCCATTTTTGCCAACTGCTAAAAATGAATTTGCCAACTGGCAATCGTTCACTTGTAGCGTGGAAAGTTAAAAAAAGAAAGGTTGTGCCGATATGACACAACCTTATTGTTTTATAAAAAGACGAGTTTCCCTCGGATTTTACTTTAACTTTTCCACCTGACTTTCAACTGTCTTTTTTACAGCGTTTTTGCTTGCTGTAGATACTTTCTTTGTCCCTGCTTTTACAGCCTTTGAAGCTTTGTTTATAGCTTTCTTTCCAGTCTGTTTGCAGCTTGAGCATTTGCTTTTTAGTGCTTTTGAGGCTTCATTGGTTACCTTTTTCTGAGCATCTTTGCAATCTGCCATTTTGTTCTTTGCATCGCAGCAGGTCGCTTTTGCCATGCCTACCGCTTTGCAGCAAGTGGCGCTTGATAAGGCAATTGAATCTGCACTCAAAGAAGAGTTGTTATTTACACCAAAAACGAGCGTTGTGCTACTTAGCGCAAGGAGTGTTGATAAAATTACTGTTTTCATAATTTTTTATT
This sequence comes from Bacteroidaceae bacterium, assembly GCA_018054715.1. GTDB lineage: Bacteria > Bacteroidota > Bacteroidia > Bacteroidales > Bacteroidaceae > UBA1794. The sequence continues at coordinate 8,897 of JAGPIY010000002.1, read as the reverse complement.
TTAGTTATAATTCACTTCTATAAGAAAAGTCCCTTATTTGCTCTTTTCAGATTCAAATAAGGGACTAATTTCATAAGCTTCTGACTTGAATCAGTATGCTTGGGTGCGGATGATAGGACTCGAACCTACACGTCTCGCGACACTAGATCCTAAGTCTAGCGCGGCTACCAATTACGCCACATCCGCAAGATGCTGGTTTTGTTTAGCGGTGCAAAGATAAGCACTTTTTTTAAACTACCAAAATTTTTCCCTTCTTTTTATTCGTTGAACTTCAACATTTCATCAATATACTCCCGATTATTACTTAAACGCGGTATTTTGTGCTGCCCTCCAAGCTTCCCTTTCTGTGCAAGCCAGTCGTGAAAGAGCCCTTTTCTGGCAGCGATTACTTGAAGTGGTTGCAAGGCAATATCTTTCCATCGTTTGGCTTCGTAGTCGCTATTTATCTCTTTTAATGCTTCGTCTAGCGTATGGGCAAATGTGTCAAGGCTGTTTGGTGCTTTTGCGAACTCAATGAGCCATTGATGGCGACATTTGGCATTTGCATCCATGAATACGGGCGCAGCGGTATAGTCTACTATTTCTGCTCCGGTTGCTTGACAGGCTCGTAATAACCCCTTCTCTGCATTATCTATCATTAGTTCTTCGCCAAACGCATTGATGAAATGTTTAGTACGCCCTGTGATGACAAATTTATAAGGATTCCGTGAGGTGAATTTTACTGTGTCGCCAATTAAATATCGCCATAAGCCACAATTCGTGTTGAGTATGAGTGCATAATTCTTGTCGAGCTCTACATCCGGTAGCATAATGGTTCTTGGGTGCGGGCTATCTAAATCTTCCATCGGCATAAATTCGTAGAACATTCCATAGTCGATCATCAGTAGCATTGACGGGTCGCTAAGATCGTTTTGTATACCGAAAAAGCCTTCTGAAGCGTTGTATGTTTCTACATAATGCATTTTAGAAGAGTGGATGATCTCTTTGTATTGATTGCGATAGGGAGTAAATGCTACGCCTCCATGAAAGAATACTTCAAGGTTAGGCCATACTTCTTCTAAATAAGTTTTGCCGGTTTTCTCCAGTATGCGTTTGATGAGTACTAAAAACCACGAAGGTACTCCACTTAAGTTAGTCACATTTTTATTCAGTGTACTGTTGGCAATCGCTTCGAGCTTGCTTTCCCATTCGTCCATGAGTGCAATCGATTTGTTTGGCACACGAATTAAGTTGACTAACGAAGGGATATTTTCAATGAGGATTGCTGACAAATCTCCTACAAGTGAATGCTTATTGTTATAATTAGGAACGTGACTTCCACCCAAAATGAGACTTTTGCCTGAGAATAAGCGACTTTGTGGATTGATTTGATGTAAATACAATGCGATGACATCAGCCCCTCCTTGGTAATGTATTCCTTTTAATCCTTCCCGACTGACGGGTAGAAATTTACTTTTATCGTTTGTGGTACCCGATGATTTGGCAAACCAGTTGATGTCGGACGGCCAAAGTAGATTTTGTGTACCTTGGCGCATTCTTTCTATGTAGGGCTTTATCTCTTCGTAAGTTTGCAGTGGTACGCGACGTGTGTACTCTTCATAGTTTCGAATTTCTCCATACCCATATTGTTTTCCCCATTCTGTTTGGGCAGCTTGGCGGAGTAGTGTATGGAAGGCATTCATTTGTAGTGCTTCCGCTTCTGTTTGGTAACGCTCTATTTCGTGTGCCCTTTTCTTGAAAAATTGTCCTATAATCTGAGTCTCATTCATCGCAATCTAGTATTTTGAGGCAGGTTGTTTTGCCTAAATAGTCTGCAAAAATAAGGTTAAATTTTTATATAACATGTATAGCCGTCATGTTTTTTTGTTATCTTTGTGCAAAATAACTTAGATTTAGCAATGCGGATAGGTATTCTTACATCAGGCGGTGATTGTCCGGGCATTAATGCCACTTTACGTGGGGTTATAAAATCGGCTACGCACCATTACGGAATGGAAGTCGTAGGAATTAAAAATGGCTTTCAAGGTCTCCTTACGGGCGAGGTGATGTCTTTGGAAGGACAAGCTCAGGGCCTTCTTACTTTGGGTGGTACTATTCTTGGGACTTCTCGTTGCAAACCTTTTAAGAAAGACCCAGCTACCGGAGAAGATCAATCACTGCAGCTGAAACGCACTTTTATCGACTTAGGTCTTGATTGTGTGGTTTGTATTGGTGGAAATGGTACGATGAAGACGGCCTACAAGATGCATCGCATTGGCATTCCTACCATTGGCATCCCTAAAACTATCGATAACGATATCTGGGGAACAGACTGTACGTTTGGCTTCGATACGGCTGTCAGCATTGCTACCGAGGCGGTCGATCGTTTGCATTCAACAGCTTCTTCACATGGGCGAGTGATGGTAATGGAAGTAATGGGGCATAAAGCTGGTTGGATTGCACTTTATTCCGGAATGGCCGGTGGGGCAGATGTTATTCTAATTCCTGAGTTGGATTATGATCTTGAGCATGTGTATAAAGCGATTCGCGATCGTCAAGCTAAGGGAAAGAGTTTTACGATTATTGTAGTAGCCGAAGGTTTGAAAACCGATGGTATTCATCGTCCGGGTGAGTTCTTGAGTCTCAATGTTGAGAAAACACTTGGCCTTGAGAGTCGATATACGGTGCTTGGCTATGTACAACGTGGAGGATCGCCTACGGCTTACGACCGTAATCTTTCCACCTTGATAGGCGGATATGCCACGGAGCTTATTGCCTCAAGAAAGTTTGGTCAAATGGTTGCTGTACTAGGCAGTAATGAATTGACTTCATTGCCACTTGAAGAAGTGGCCGGCAAAACCAAATTAGTGCAACCAGATAATGCGCTGCTTATTCAAGGTCGACGAATGGGTATCTGTTTCGGATAAATGAGCTCTGCTCTGCCTAATTTAATAATCTGTCTAATTTAATAATCTGTCTAGTTTAAATAAGAAGTAGTTGTTTTACTGCGAGCAGATAATCGCTGGTACGATTACTCTTCAGAATTTTCTTTCGTAGTTTCTTCTCTGCATCGGGTAAAAGATATTCCCAGAAGGTTTTCATCTTTCCCAATAATTGAGCTTCACCTCCTTCGATTAATTTTTCATTCTCGATCCAAACATTTTGATGTAAGGTGAAAACCTTGGAGTACAACTCTTCTTTCGAGAGTGTTTTCTGTGTTTGAATTTCCATTGCTAGAGCAGGGTTTGCCAACAATCCACGGCCTAGCATAACTCCTGCTAAGCGAGGAAAACGAGTGTATAAGCGTTCTACTTCTTCTGCTGTTTGGATGTCGCCATTGTATAGTAAAGGATGTGGGCATTCCTTATAAAAGGCTTCGAAGGCTTCCAAGTTGCATATCCCTTTGTATTGTTGTTTTCCTGTTCGTGCATGAAGCGTGATGTGTTGGAGCTGTGCTTCAGCGAGAATAGGAAGCAAACGAAGGCATTCTTCCGGATCCTCTAAACCGAGACGCATCTTAACCGAAAAATTTATCGTTGGGTAGGCGTTGGTTAACTTGAGTACTTCGTCTACCTGTTGTGGAGAAGTTAATATCCCGGCTCCTTTGCCTCGTCTTGTAAGTAGAGGGAAAGGGCATCCCATATTAAAGTCGACTTCGGTATATCCTTCTTCAATGAAACGTTTCAATACAATTTCGGCATCTTCTGCCTTGTTGGCAATAAGTTGTGGAATAAGTCGTGGTACGTTATTACGCGTTGCAACTAAATCTCGAAGATCTTTATTGCGCATGCCCCCTTGCTCCAAACGAACAAAAGGAGTATAGTAGGCATCAATGCCGCCAAAAACTTTGGAGTGGGCGTTTCGATAACCGGCTTCGGTATGGCCTTGTAGTGGAGCGAAGTGCAAGGCGTATTTGTGGGTTTGATCGATCATAAAATAGTTGATTGGTAATTAAAATTCGTATGCTAATCCGATCTTTGTTTCAAAAGTTTCAAAGCGTACATCATCGTAGTATTTATAATGTGTATTGCGCAAGTAGTACGAGAGGCTGGCTTGGAACTTCAAACAAGGAATTATATATACTCCCAAAGTGGGTGAAATTACGGTGAATGCAGCATATCCTTTGTCGCCTTGCACATTATAATAAATAGGATTCCCTGAAAGTTGATCCGGACTTTTTCCTTTCCAAGTATATAGCTGATAATGTTGTACGTCAAGACTAAAGTCGGCATATCCCTTGAAATGAATCTCTGTTTGCCCTTTCAGACTGAAACCACTACCCATATTATAGTTACGATCAATTACGTGATAGTGATCACTAATGCTTCCCCCTAGCAGAATGGCATTTACAAAAGAACTTTGTCGGATGCTCACGCGCTTGTTTTCAGTGGGGAGTTGATAAATCATTCCTAACCCTACGGCCGCTGCCTCGGCTAACTTAAAAGGTGAACGTTCGGAATTATCGATAACAGGCTCTGAATCGTAGAAATCGAAATGCTGGAATATACCTACCAACATTTTGTGTCCAGGAAGAGGTTCCATATATTTCCCGGCTATCTTAGCTATTAAGTTAATTTGGCTGATGAGTGGCTGATTGCCTGCAACATTGAAGCCAGCTTGTAGACTAAAGTAATCGTAAGGTTCTTGTGAATCATCGTCGAGAGGATCTCCATAATCGACTCTGAAATTAATATTAGCTACGTTTTCTCCTTTAAATAAAGAATTGTTATCGGCTATATAGCGTCCGTAGAGTCCTGCAGTGAAATGAACCGGAATATCTTCTGTATCGTGATATTTGTAGTGCCTGCTACGTACTTTCCATGCGTCTCCACTAATTAATCGATTGAGTGATTTCATAGGGCAGATTAATCCTGCCAAGACTTCCCGTGCTACCCTTGAACCTCCGGTGCGGGAATCGTCTAGTACTAAATTAGAGAGTCGATGTGTTACTTCGCCCAGTGCAATGCCTCCTATTGGAGTTGCTATAAAATCGTTTAATGCAGGGGGTTCATTTTCTAACGATGTTTCCCACATCAAACTGCCACCTATAGCATAAGGGACTGATTGCCAAAAGTTCATTCCATTACTACGAGCCAAGTTAAAATATAAGTTACCGTGATACGGATGTGCAAAAAGGTTCGTAGAGAACTGATCGTTGTCCCATACGAATCCGTTTTTGATATTATGGCGAATTGTATTAATTGATATTTTTGAGAATTCAGCATTTAACGCATATCGATCGAAGGCCCATACCCCCATGTTTAGTCCAAAGACTTCTGCTGCGGCTTTTACAGGGCGCTTTATTAATCGCGAAGAGTCGTTCCAAACGAAAATAGAATCTTTCGACTGCGCCAATGTTGGTAAAGCTTGTAATGTGCTTAGGCAAAAAAGGATACTTATGAGGAACTGTTGGTAAAGCTTCATGTACGAAAGAATAAATATTATTTTTAAGGTTTCAAAAGTGAAATGCCGAATTCTACAATTGGTTTGTTCTCATAAATATCGTTACTATCGTAATGCCTAGTGTGTGCAAAACCTCCTGAGAGGAAAAATCCTAAAATCTTCTTCGGGCGATATTCTAGATTTAAACGACTTTGCAAGGAATACATACAATGTGGCGTTTCCTTATTTTCCGTGAAATTCTCTATATGTGCATAACCGAGGTCGGCGCTTAAGAATAAATGTTCTCGAAGTAGTGTCCATTCGTATCCGACACGGTAAAAGACTGCACCCGAGAAATGCGCATCTAGATCACGATAGTGGGTTCCGATGCCAAGAATCGTATAAATGGAATGATTTGTAAAGCGTAATGCAAAATTCGATTTGCAAGCATCGCCTACATACATCATCCCCGAGAAACGTGTTTTGGGATTAAGATTTACAAGCCCTATTTTTACTGTAGCTGTATCCTCACTACGATTAATCAGTCCAATTTGTACTCCTTTTATCTCACCCGTACATACATTAATCAATCCAAGCTGTACCCCCTTTACATTTCCGGCATAATTACTAGATGCTATTTGAGCTCCTTTTAGTGTATCAGCACATATATTTGCAAGTATTGCTATTTGAGCGATTTTTGCGGTGGAGGTTGATGCTATATTTACTCCTGCGGTAAGTTGCATTCCTCGATAAGTGCCTGCAATATTTGTAAAGCCGGCTAGTTGCATTCCGCGTCCTTTTCCTATTACAAAATTTGAGAAGCCTGCTACTTGGCATCCTTGTGCTTTTCGAAGTACTGTATTCTGAATAAGCGAAAGCTGCATACCTTTCATACTTCCTCCTGTCAAGTTATAAAGAGAACCAATCTGTACTCCATATAAATTAGTTTGACTAGCACTACCTAGTCCGCTGATTTGTACTCCATGTACTGAACCTTTATTTGTGCTAGCGATTGTATTCAGCGCAATTCCATTGATTTTTTCCGTAGTACTAAGAATTCCTATATTGATAGGAGTACTTATGAGTGAATCGTAAGGCGTTGTAGCAAGTGGGTTGCACACTGAGAGAATAATTGGTGTGCTGTGCGTTTGTGCTATGAGTCGATTCATAGTGCTTTTAGAAACCCCGAATGTGGAGAGCAAAATAGTACATAGAATGACTTTTGTATTCATAGCGCAGTAACAGTTTGGGTACAAAGATAAGATAAAAATTTAATAAAGAATAAGGATGTGTTAAGCATTTTACTTTTTACACACCCTTATTCTTCCTTTTTTATAGAATTCTTATTTCTGTTTGTTGCGCATTAACTTGAAGTAGAGTAGTGGAACTACTACTAGCGTTAGCAAGGTAGCTGTTACCGTTCCTCCCATCAGTGAGATAGCCAACCCTTGGAACAACGGATCGAAGAGGATCACAATCGCACCTAGCACCACAGTGCCCGCTGTGAGTAGGATAGGGATGCTTCTTACAGTGCCCGATTCTAAGATTGCTTGCTTTAAGGATACTCCCTCTTTCAAGCGGATGTCAATGAAGTCGATCAGCAAAATCGAGTTTCGTACCATTACTCCCGCTAAGGCAATAAAGCCAATCATAGAAGTCGCGCTAAAGAAAGCCCCCATCACCCAGTGACCGAGTACAATGCCGATAAGCGATAATGGGATCACGGTAAGCATAATCAAAGGTACAGTAAAGTTCTGGAACCATCCGATAATCAACATATAGATAATGATAATCGCGATTAAGAAAGCAATTCCCAAATCTCGGAAAACTTCGTACGTAATCTGCCATTCACCATCCCACTTTAAAGTATACTCATCTTCAAACTTCGGTTGACTATTGTACTTTTCGTTCAAACGATACCCTTTGGGTAGTTTTATCTCATTCAAATGTTTTGAAACGTCGGTCATCGCATACACCGGACTTTCCAATTTTCCCGCCATATCGCCAACCACATAAACCACTTGCTTTTGATTCTTGCGGAAAATACTTTTCTCCTTCACTTTTTCTGTGATCTGAACCAAATCGCCTACCGGTACGCTTTCTCCTCTTTGATTTACCACCGTTAGGTTACGTAAATTATTAAGATCGTTTTTATCCGCATCCGAGAATTGTAACTTGATAGGCACCGATACCGATGAGCTTTGCTGATGAGCCATCCCTGCCGTTTCACCTGTAATAGCCGATTGAACCGCCATTATTACTTGTGCCGGAGCTACTCCGCGAAGCATTGCTTTCTCTTTGTCCACATCAAAAACGTATTCTTTTTGATCACCTTCTACCATCCAATCTACATCAACGACTCCCGGGGTGCGGTTCAGTAAATCTTTTACCTGACTAGCTACCTTAATCTGTTCCTTATAATCAGGGCCGTAAATCTCGGCTACTAAGGTAGAGAGTACAGGAGGTCCGGGAGGAACTTCGACTACTTTAGCGTTGGCATTATATTTTCTTGCTATTTTTTGAATACCCGGGCGAAGTGCCTTTGCAATGTCATGGCTTTGTAGTTTACGTTCCCCTTTGTCCGTGAGGTTTACTTGAATATCCGCTACATTCTCTCCGCTTCGCAAGTCGTAATGACGTGCCAGCCCGTTAAAGTTGATCGGAGCTGACGTGCCTACATAGGTTTGGTAATTTACCACCTCTTTATTCGAAACCACGTATGCTGCAATTTCTTTGGTAACAGCAGCTGTACGTTCTAACGTGGTGCCTTCGGGCATATCTACCACGACTTGGAATTCATTCTTATTGTCGAACGGTAACATTTTTACCGGTACCGACTTTGTGAAGAACAGTGATACGGAAAGTAATAGTAAGACTACAGTCGCCAACATGAACGTCCAACGTTTTTTGCGTGATTCCAACAAAGGAGATACAACGGCTTTATAGATTTTATAAATCTTGCTGTCTTCCAATTGATCTTCCTTCTCCTCTTTTTCTTCTTTGTCCTCTTTAGAACGAAGAAAAATATAACCTAAATAAGGAGTCAGCGTTAGTGCCACTAGTAATGAGAAGATCATCGCGATAGAAGCTCCAATAGGCATTGGACTCATATAAGGTCCCATCATACCTGAAACGAATGCCATCGGTAAAACGGCTGCAATAACCGTGAAGGTAGCTAGAATCGTAGGATTGCCGACTTCATTAATTGCATAGATAGCTGCGTCGATAAAAGGTAAACGCTTCATCTTGAAGTGACGGTGCATGTTTTCAGCTACAATGATTGAGTCGTCCACTACAATACCCGTTACGAATACCAAGGCAAAAAGGGTGATTCGATTCAGCGTATAATCCATAAAGTAATACGCGAATAGCGTGAGTGCAAAGGTTACCGGAACCGAAAGGAAGATAACTAATCCGCCTCTCCATCCCATAGCTATCATCACGAACAACGTTACTGCTACAATTGCCACAAATAGGTGTAATAAGAGTTCGGATACTTTATCCGAGGCCGTTTGCCCGTAATTACGAGTGGTAGT
>JAGPIY010000194.1 GCA_018054715.1 Bacteroidaceae bacterium | reverse complement strand
ATGGAACTCGTGCAAAGGCTACTTGGTTATAAACCTATGTGGCTACACGATACGGAACAAAATGGATAACTACTAAAAGCATAATGGATAACTAAATTAATATGATATGGAGATAAAAACAGCCTTACTACTCATCGACATTCAAAATGATTATTTTGAAGGAGGTAATAATCCTTTAGTAGGGAGCCTTAAAGCCAGTTTAAATGCAAAGATGTTGTTAGCACATTTTAGAGAAAAAGCATTGCCTGTAATATACATTCAGCATGTAGCGAATAGGGAAGGTGCTACTTTCTTTATTCCCGATACGAAAGGGGTGGAGATACATGATAATGTGAAGCCTTTACCCAATGAGAAGGTCTTTATAAAGCATTCTCCTAATAGTTTTCGTGAAACAGGATTGAATGATTATCTGGTAGCTAACGGCATTAATGATCTGGTGATATGCGGTATGATGACTCACATGTGTGTGGATGCTACTGTTCGCGCAGCGAAAGATATGGGCTACGACTGTACGGTTATAAAAGACGCTTGTGCTACCAAGAGTCTGCAGATTAAAAGTAGAACGGTAGCAGCGGAAGAGGTGCAAACGGCTTTTCTGGCCGCTCTTAATTATTATTATTCGGTGGTTATCTCTACGGAGTCTTATTTGAAGGGACTTAAAGAAACCTAAATAAATGAATCTTAGACTGTTTTATTCATAAAAAGCAATTCGTGTTTTTTTCTGTTTCGCTATATTATTGTATATTTGCATAAACACTAAATTCTGTACAGTTATGACAAACAGCGAAACAGAACAATCAACTTATCAAAGGCCAATCGATAAAATGATCGCTCCTGTACAAAAATTTATGCATCAGGAGAAGTCAGGAGGCATTGTGTTAGTGTTGAGCGTGGTGATTGCCTTAACTCTTGCAAATTCACCTTGGGCAGAATATTATTTTCATTTTTTTGAGCAGGAATTCGGCTTTACATTCAGCGGAGCAACTTATTTGAATTATAATCTTCACCATTGGATAAATGATGGGTTAATGGCTTTATTCTTTTTTGTAGTGGGACTTGAGCTGAAAAGAGAGATTATTGCCGGTGAATTATCTAATTTCCGACAGGCATTATTGCCTATTGCGGCAGCTTTGGGAGGAATGATTATGCCGGCTGTTATTTATTTAACGTTCAACCAAACAGGAATTCCACAACAGGGTTGGGGTATACCGATGGCTACGGATATTGCTTTTTCGTTAGGAGTGTTGTATCTTTTGGGGAGTAGGATTCCGTTGTCGTTGAAGATCTTTCTCACGGCTTTGGCTATTGTGGACGACTTAGGCGCTGTATTAGTGATTGCCTTTTTTTATACGTCGGATATTTCATTTATTAATCTAGCTATCGGATTAGGCTTTGTCCTTTTTATGTTTCTTGCCAACAGGATGGGGGTGAGAAATATTTTCTTTTATGCTATTTTAGGTGTGGCAGGGGTCTGGATTGCTTTCTTACTTTCGGGGGTACATGCTACTATTGCAGCGGTGTTGGCTGCTTTTATGATTCCGGCCGATGTTGTTATTAATGAGAATGTGTATTCCAATAAAATACATCAACGATTGAAGCGTTTTAAAGAGATTCCTACTAATGGTATATCTACGTTGAAGACAGATCAGCTGCATGTACTTTATGGTGTAAAAAAAGATACCAATGCAGCAATTCCTCCTCTTCAGCGATTGGAACATGCGATGCATCCTTTTGTTACTTTTCTGGTAGTTCCTATCTTCGCTATTGCAAATGCCGGAGTGTCGTTTGCTAATTTAGATTTCGGCTCTCTGTTTAATACGCACATTGCACTGGGCGTTGCACTCGGCTTGTTAATAGGAAAGGTGGTAGGAATAGTTGGTTTTTCCTTATTACTCGTTAAACTAAGAATCGCTTCATTTCCGCAAGGCATGAATCTTAAAAACTTAATCGGTGTAGGTTTGTTGGCTTCTATCGGATTTACAATGTCTTTATTTATAACCTCATTGGCTTTTACCGACGAGCTGCATCTTGTGCAAGCTAAAATTGGTATCTTTGCAGCTTCCATTTTGGGCGGCATTTTGGGATATATCGTGTTGACTAGAAACAATCGCGGTTAGTTACTTTTGGTCATCAAGATGGTTACACCTGAATATGGAAGGCACACGTTAAGGAAATTTTTTGAAGAACTAGAAAAAAGATAGCTTTATATGCTGTGTATTGCGTAAGAATTACGACCTTTGTGGCGTTTTTGTTTCAAACTGTTGTAGAAGTATAGCAAAAAGGCAAAAACAAATCGACATGTTTAATTTTTAAATCACAGAAAAATGGATTCAGGATCAAGCAAAACGACCGATGAAAGGACTCGTTTTAGTATTGCCTCCGAAGAGACAAATCCAAGTAAAGAGGTCAAAGCGACCAATGGTACAACAACAGCAATAGCAAGTCCGGAGGGAAAACTCCTAAAGCCTAGAGGCAAGTACAAACCTGTTTCATCACCACCTTATTTTACTAAATCAGTAGACAGGAAAAAGATAGAAGAAAGCTTTAAGGCGGAAAATCTCATCGATGAGATTTTACAGAGTATAAAGTTGTTGCATCTTTCTCTGAATAAGTTGTCTATTTTAAGTGGCGTTTCGCGTAGTGCTATACGCCGGATGCTTACCCGTAAATCGGACATCTCTTTTAAACGTGGTTTTCGTATTTTAATGACTCTTTCAGTTCTCCTTTCCATGGAAGGTATCCCTTCGCCTTTTCAGATCGAATTTACTAAAGGGAAAAAACATCCTCACTCTAAATCATCTATTTAGGAATCTTTTCTTTTGAGAAATACATAGCTTTTATTTGGGTTAATCAATGTATTTATAAGCCTGCAATGTGTAAATTTCCTCTACTATTGAAAGATAAAGCTCGATAGGTAAGCGATTATCCGATTTAAAACCTTAACTTTGGAAATATGAGGCCGGTCATTTGTTAATATGAATGATAATCAGTAAGAGTTTACTGTGATAAAAACCCTCAGAAACTGAATTATGAAAGGTAAAGAAAGCAAGAAAGAGAAGAAAAAAGACAAGGCAGAAGCAGGTAAACCCAAAGTTCAGAGCGAGTATCAAAAGGAGAAAGGTAAAAAAGGCGAATCTCTTCTTACTGTGAAGTCTAAGTAATGATAATTCTTAAAAGAGAAGGTATCATTATAGAGCCTACAAATCTTCCATTTGAGAATGACGGAGTAATGAATCCGGCTGTAATTGCCGAAGGAAATGAGGTACATCTTTTTTATAGAGCTGTACGGAAAGGAAATCATTCAACGATTGGTTATTGTAGGATGGAAGGTCCACTAAACGTGGTGTATCGGTCGGAAAGTCCGGTGTTATCTCCTGAACTTGACAGCGAAAGTCAAGGGATGGAGGATCCACGAATTGTGAAGATAGACGGTATCTACTACATGGCTTATACCGCCTACGATGGCGATAATGCAGTGGGAGCACTCGCAACTTCGACCGACTTAAAACATTTTGAACGCAAAGGAGTGATAACCTCTCAACTAACTTATCAGGAATTTGTTGAATTGTTGAAGGAAGATCACTATCCGCATACGGAGAAATATTTCCGTACTTATAATAACAGAGCACTCGCTATGCCGGAAGGCAAACCACTTTATCTGACCGATAAGGATATCGTT
>JAGPIY010000036.1 GCA_018054715.1 Bacteroidaceae bacterium | reverse complement strand
GCTCTTGATAATCAGTATAGAGAGCTACTACCTGATAGGTGGAAAAAGCCCTAAAAATCGAGGTTTCAAGGCTTTTAGAAAGCGGAAAATACGCCGCTGCGGAGACGCTTACATAACAGAACTGTTGCCGGGCAAAATAAAAATGAAGCCGATGAAATTTAATTTCATGCTGGAGTCTTCTAAAAAGATGCTTACCTTCTTATCGGAAGATGCTTATGTTCTTATCGAAAGATGCTGAAGTCTTCCTAAGAAGGTAAGCATCTTTTTTTGCATGAAAATGACGAAAAAGCGCTAAGTTTGTAGGTATTTCGAAAAAGAGGGAGGCAGGATGCGAAAAAAATCGTATCTTTGCACGCTATTACAGAAACTCAATATTAAAGATAAGAAACTATGGCATTGCAATGTGGCATTGTGGGGCTTCCTAATGTAGGAAAGTCAACCCTATTCAACTGTTTGTCGAGCGCAAAGGCGCAGTCGGCAAATTTCCCGTTTTGTACAATTGAGCCCAACGTGGGTGTAATTAATGTGCCCGATGAACGGCTTACAAAACTCGCAGAATTGGTGCATCCTCAACGTATTGTACCTGCTACAGTGGAAATTGTGGATATTGCAGGTCTGGTGAAAGGTGCTAGTAAAGGGGAAGGTTTGGGCAACAAATTCTTAGCCAATATCCGTGAAACGGACGCTATTATTCATGTACTTCGTTGTTTCGATGATGGTAATGTAGTGCATGTGGATGGTTCCGTGAACCCGGTGCGCGACAAGGAAATTATCGACTATGAGCTGCAATTGAAGGATCTGGAAACGGTAGACAGCCGCATCCTAAAGGTAAAGAAGCAAGCGGAAACAGGAGGCGACAAGGAAGCAAAGATAGCTTATGAGATATTGAAGGTCTATAAAGAGGTGCTCGAACAAGGCAAATCGGCTCGTACCGTAGAATGGGAGAGTAAGGAAGAACAACGCATTGCACGAGAGTTATTTCTCTTAACTACCAAACCAGTGCTTTATGTCTGCAACGTAGATGAGGCTAGTGCCGTAAAAGGAAATAAGTATGTGGAGGCTGTACGCGAGGCTGTGAAGGATGAGAATGCTGAAATTATGGTTGTGGCTGCTAAAACAGAAGAAGATATTGCTGAACTGGAAACGTATGAAGATCGACAGATGTTCCTTGAAGAGATCGGCCTGCAAGAGTCGGGCGTAAATCGATTGATTAAGTCGGCGTTCAAATTATTGAACCTTGAAACTTACTTTACCGTAGGTGTACAGGAAGTCCGTGCTTGGACCTATCTGAAAGGTTCGAAAGCTCCGCAATGTGCAGCAGTGATTCATACCGATTTCGAGAAAGGATTTATCCGTGCGGAAGTAATAAAGTACGATGATTATATTGCACTTGGCTCGGAAAGTGCCATCAAAGAAGCCGGAAAGTTAGGCGTAGAAGGCAAGGAATATGTGGTGCAAGATGGCGACATTATGCATTTCCGTTTCAATGTCTAACTAGGAATCGTTTCCCCGAATGTCTATATTGCCTGAAGCTTTTTTGCAAGAGATGCATCGCCTCTTTGGCTCGCAAGAGACTGAAGAGTTGGCGCAGGCTATTGTAAGTGGTGAGCAGCCGGTAAGCATTCGTGTGAATCCGTTTAAGTTGCCGCTTGTGGCATCCACTGAAAGGGTACCCTGGAGTAGTAACGGCTTTTATCTCAAAGAACGCCTTACGTTTACTTTCGATCCGCTTTTTCATGCAGGATGTTATTATGTGCAGGAGGCTTCTTCGATGTTTGTGGAGCAGGCTCTGCGGCAGTATGTTACTCGACCGGTAGTTATGCTCGATCTTTGTGCAGCTCCGGGTGGCAAGTCGACTTTAGCCCGCGAAGTATTGCCCGAAGGCAGTCTGCTTGTAGCGAACGAGGTGATGCGTAATCGTGCACAGATTCTTACCGAGAATATCCAGAAATGGGGGCATCCTGATACACTAGTGACGAGTAATCGTCCGGCTGATTTTGCCGCCTTAACGAATTTTTTTGAGGTCATTCTCACGGATGTTCCTTGTTCAGGAGAAGGTATGTTTCGCAAAGACGAGACGGCCATCACGGAATGGAGTGTGCAAAATGTAGAACTTTGTGCACGTCGTCAACGCGAAATTTTAACTGACATCTGGCCTAGTCTACGTCCGGGTGGTTTATTGATTTACAGCACTTGTACGTATAATGCTTCGGAGGATGAAGAAAATGTAGACTGGATAGCCCGTGAACTCGGTGCGGAAGTGTTGCCGCTTGCGATTGCTCCGGAATGGGGTATCAAGGGTCATTATCATTTTATGCCGCATCGGGCAAAAGGAGAAGGATTCTTTTTAGCCGTACTTCGAAAGGAAGGGGCTGAGGAATGGGAAGCCTTGGAAGAACGTACTTTGGCGAAAAAGGCTAAAAAAGAAAAAAACAAGTCGAAAGGAAAGACAAAAGAGGCTGTTACGATAGCCCCGAAACAACTTGAAAGTTGGCTGAAATCGACTGCACCTAATGGCGAAGCTTATGACTGGCAATTCATCGCTGAGGAAGATTCGTTTTCGGCCATTCGTGCGTTGCATCGCCCTGCACTTGCAGCGCTTCGTGAAGCGGGTTTATATCTGCTTTCCATCGGAGTTCCTTTGGCGATGCAAAAAGGCAAAGATTTAATCCCCAATCAGGCACTTGCATTGAGCTGTGCCTTGCAAAAGGAGGCCTTCCCGCAGATGGAACTTTCGTACACTCAGGCAATTGCCTATCTCCGCAGGGAAAGTGTGACCCTCCCCGACTCTACTCCGAAAGGCTATGTAATCGTAACTTATAAAGGGCAGAACCTCGGTTTTGTAAAACAGATCTCTCCCCGTTGCAATAACCTTTATCCTCAGGAATGGCGTATCCGTAGCGGCTATCTGCCCGAAGAAGTGCGTATACTACTTACATAACATTTCGCAGAAAACATCTTGCCAAGCATGTACGGCTTTTCCATCGAGTATATTCTGACAGAGAATAGAGAAAGCAAGCATATGTCCGTTGGCTGCTTTGGCGTATCCTGATAAAGAAGAGATTCCGGTTAAGGTACCGGTCTTTGCGTGTATGTTTTGATAGGCAGGCCCCGTTTTCATTCGATTTTTGAGCGTGCCATCCATACCGGAAATAGGAAGTTGGTCGTAAAGAACAGGGAAAATCGTTAGGTTCTGATAGGCATGGTGCAGCAATTTTACCAACAGCATAGGCGAGACGAGATTATAAGGCGAAAGGCCGCACCCATCGGCCAGGCGATATTGGTCGGAAGGAATGCCCAAGTCGAGCAGCAACTTTTGTTCCGCTTGTATTGCATCTTTAGCTGTAGCTCCTACTCCATTACGTTGCCAAGCTGCCAGCTGATAAAAAATAGCTTCCGCATTTAGGTTATTGCTGTTTTTTAAGGCTCGTCGGGTTACATCTTGCAAGCGACGTTGTACGCTACCAAGCAAAATTGCGTCTGCAGGGCGTTGCGTAATGCAGCCTTTATAAGTGGAATAGCTGAAACCGATATTATCGAGTGCTAAGCAGAACAATTCCATAAAGCGATCTTCCGGTTTGGAAAGTGGAAGTGTGCCTCGCAGAAAAAGCGGAGACATGCGCAATTGATAATCCTCACTAGCATCATCCCAACACCATCCGGCACCGTAAGGAATTGTATCTTTAAAAGAAAGATCAGCGTATACGTCTCCATGAACTCTTTCAAGTTCCTCTCCTTGAAGTACTCCTAAAAGTATTGGTATATCTTCAACTCGAAACTCAGGGTCGAAACCTCCTGTAACATACAGATCTCCTTTTATCTTCTTCTTCTCCCGATCACCGGAATAATAAAGGGAGGTTTTTAGCGGATAGTCTGCTCCAAGTAGACTGAGTGCGGAGATACAAGTAACCAGTTTCATGTTCGAAGCCGGTCGGGCTAACTTCTCTGCTTGATAGGTATATAGTAGGCTATCGGCCGTGAGATCGTATACGCAAATGCCGACCTCAGCGCTTTGTAAACATTTGTCGTTCAGCAAACTGTCGAATGCAGCAGGTTGTGGCCTTTCTGCAGATACGGATAGGATTCTGAAAACGAAAAGAAATGTGACTATAAAATGTACTTTCATTGCTTTTTTCGGTGATTTCGTGCAATATTACGCTACAAAGATACAAAAATTGCTGTTTTTTTACTACATTTGCAGCCATAAATTTGTAGGATTATGGTTCGGAAATACGACTTTTTAGTAATTGGTTCAGGAATAGCGGGCATGAGTTTTGCCCTTAAAGTGGCCAAGAAAGGAAAAGTAGCCCTGATTTGCAAGACCGAGTTGGAGGAGGCAAATACTTATTTTGCTCAAGGAGGCGTTGCTTCGGTGACTAATACTTTAGTAGATAATTTTGAGAAGCACATCGAAGATACGATGATTGCCGGCGACTGGATTAGTAGTCGAGAGGCTGTGGAAAAGGTGGTACGTGAAGCTCCTGCACAAATTGAAGAATTGATTAGTTGGGGAGTGGATTTTGATAAAAATGAGAAAGGCGATTTCGATTTGCACCGTGAAGGCGGGCATAGCGAATTTCGTATTCTTCATCACAAAGACAATACGGGCGCGGAAATACAAGAAAGTTTGATCCAAGCTTTAAAGTCTCATCCCAATATCACGATTTATGAGAAGCATTTTGCCATCGAAATACTAACACAACATCATTTAGGAATAACGGTAACTCGACAAACTCCCGATATTGAATGTTTTGGTGCTTATGTACTTGACTTAGAAAAAGGAATAGTAGATACTTTCCTTTCGAAGGTGACTTTGATGGCTACCGGAGGTGTAGGTGCTGTTTACCAGACTACTACAAATCCATTAGTCGCTACTGGTGACGGAATCGCAATGGTATATCGTGCAAAAGGTACGGTGAAGGACATGGAGTTTATTCAATTTCATCCTACGGCGCTTTATCATCCGGGTGATCGCCCATCTTTTCTTATCACAGAGGCTATGCGTGGATACGGAGGTGTATTGCGTACGCTGGATGGGAAAGAATTTATGCAAAAATATGATGAACGTCTTTCTTTGGCTCCCCGCGATATTGTGGCTAGAGCTATTGATAATGAGATGAAGAATCGAGGCGAAGATCATGTATTTTTGGATGTGACACACAAGGATGCGGCACAAACGCGGATGCATTTCCCTAATATTTACGAGAAATGCCTGTCGTTGGGTATTGATCTTACGAAAGATTATATACCGGTTGCTCCCGCTGCTCACTATTTGTGTGGTGGCATTTTGGTCGATTTGAATGCACAGACTAGCATTAAGCGACTGTATGCAGCAGGCGAATGCTCTTGTACCGGCCTTCATGGAGGAAACCGATTGGCTTCAAATTCATTGATAGAGGCGGTAGTATATGCTGATGCTGCTGCTCAGCATACGATATCTAAAATTAACGATTATACTTATAATGACGCTATCCCCGAATGGAATGATGAGGGAACTGCTCCTAATGAGGAAATGGTGCTTATCACACAAAGCGCGAAAGAAGTTGGACAGATAATGGGTACTTATGTAGGCATTGTGCGCAGCGATTTGCGTTTAAAACGCGCTTGGGATCGTCTCGATATCTTATATGAGGAGACGGAAAGTCTCTTTAAACGAGCTAAGGCATCAAAAGAAATTTGTGAATTACGAAATATTATCAATGTAGCTTACCTGATTATGCGCCAAGCGATGGAACGCAAAGAGAGCCGTGGTTTGCATTATACAATCGATTACCCGAAACATGTCGATGGGAAGTAAAGCGATTGGCTCTACACGTATACTGGTGGTAGTCAAGAACGATCTTGTTACGGATGCAAGGGTACATAAAGTGTGTACGTCGTTGCATCAAAAGGGATATCAAGTTTGTTTGATGGGACATCTTCCGGTTAATGGGAAATCGCCAATGTTGAAGCGTCCTTATGCCACGCATCGTTTTCGAATTTGGCAAGCGAAAGGGCCTTTAGCTTATGCGGAATTTAATATTCGTTTGCTTTGGGAATTGCTTTTTAGAAGATTCGACCTTATTTTGAGTAACGATACGGATAGCTTGCCGGCTTGCTATGTGGCTTCTCGACTGAAGCGGAAGAATTTGGTTTTCGATGCACATGAGTTGTTTCCTGAATTGCCGGAGGTGGTAGATCGTCCACGTATACAGTATGCTTGGAAGAAGATTGAAGATTTGCTCTTTCCGCATCTTAAATATTGCTATACGGTGTGCCAAAGCATTGCTGATTATTATCATACCAAGTATGACATGCCGATGAAAGTGGTGCGAAATATTCCATGGGCTGCTACGGAGGAACTCAAAGGAAATGCTCTTGTGGAGTGTACTGAAAATCAACCTTCGCTAGAGAAAAAGCAGAAAGTGCTTCTTTATCAAGGCGCAGTAAACGTAGGAAGAGGCGTCGATTGGCTTATTCAGGCGATGCCTTATTTACCGGAATGCCGATTGGTAGTTTGTGGAGGAGGCGACTTGCTGGAGGCTATGAAGCAATTGGCAGAGAAGTTGAATTTGAGCGATCGGGTAACTTTTATGGGGCGTGTGCCGCAAGAGGAACTTGCCCGTTATACGGCTGAAGCAGATGCGGGCTTTGTGTTGCTGGAAAAGATGGGTTTGAGTTATTATTATGCTTTACCGAATCGCATTTTCGATTATATGCGTTATGGAGTGCCTGTTCTTGCAACCGATTTTCCTGAAATAGCACGTATTGTAGAAGAATCGCATTGCGGTACTTTGCTAAATCACTATGAACCGACTTTCCTTGCCGACGAAATACGTAAGTTACTTGCGGATTGGGAGTCACCGGAAAGTAGAAAGATGCTCCAAGAGAGGGCAAAGGCCTATAGCTGGGAAGCTGAATCTGCTGTTATGCAGACAGTTGTAGCAGAAGCATTACGCTAGTTGGCGTAGCTTTTAGCTAGGGAACACACAAATTAAGAAAATTAAAAAATAAAGATATGGACAAACAATTTAAAAGAACTACGGTTACTTCTGCATTGCCTTATGCCAACGGCCCTGTGCACATTGGCCACCTTGCGGGGGTTTATGTACCGGCAGACATTTATGTACGTTATCTTCGTTTGAAGGGTGAAGAAGTACTTTTTATTGGTGGATCGGATGAACATGGTGTGCCTATCACGATTCGTGCACGTAAGGAGAATTGTACTCCACAAGATATTGTAGATCGTTATCATACGTTGATTAAGGATTCATTTAAAGAGTTTGGCATTTCGTTCGACATTTATTCACGTACATCTTCTAAAACGCATCATGACTTGGCGTCCGACTTTTTTAAGAAGCTATACGATAAAGGGGAATTCATTGAGCGTACTAGCGAACAATATTATGATGAAGAGGCGCATCAATTCTTGGCGGACCGATACATTGTTGGTGAATGTCCGCATTGCCATAGTGAAGGTGCTTATGGCGATCAATGCGAAAAGTGTGGTACTTCGCTGAATGCAACGGATTTGATTAATCCAAAGAGTGCGATTAGTGGTAGTAAGCCGGTGATGAAGGAAACCAAGCATTGGTATTTGCCTCTTGATAAGCATGAAGCTTGGTTGACTAAATGGATATTGCAGGAACATAAGGAATGGCGCCCGAATGTGTACGGACAGTGCAAGAGTTGGCTGGATATGGGCTTGCAGCCTAGAGCGGTAAGCCGTGACCTCGACTGGGGTATCCCTGTTCCCGTAGAAGGAGCTGAGGGCAAGGTGCTGTATGTTTGGTTCGACGCCCCTATTGGTTATATTTCGAATACAAAAGAACTTCTTCCTGATTCATGGGAGAAATGGTGGAAGGATCCTGAAACTCGTTTGGTACACTTTATTGGTAAGGATAATATTGTATTTCACTGTATTGTGTTCCCAGCTATGTTGAAGGCAGAAGGCTCTTATATTCTTCCGGATAATGTGCCGAGCAATGAGTTCTTAAATTTGGAAGGTGATAAGATTTCTACTTCACGTAATTGGGCGGTTTGGTTGCACGAATATTTAGTAGATTTCCCCGGTAAACAAGATGTATTACGTTATGTACTTACGGCAAATGCGCCTGAAACAAAGGATAACGACTTTACGTGGAAGGATTTCCAAGCGCGTAACAACAATGAGTTGGTGGCTATCTTTGGCAACTTTGTAAATCGTGCTTTGGTGCTGACTCATAAATATTTTGACGGGAAAGTGCCTGCTTGTAAGGAGTTAACCGACTACGACAAAGCTACGCTGGCTGATTTTGTGGATGTGAAGGCAAAAGTGGAGCAATTTTTGAATAACTTCCGCTTCCGTGATGCACAAAAAGAAGCGATGAACTTAGCGCGTATTGGGAATAAGTATTTGGCAGATACGGAGCCTTGGAAGTTGGCGAAAACGGATATGGAGCGTGTAGCTACTATTTTGAATATTTCGTTGCAGCTATCTGCAAATCTAGCTATTGCTTTTGAGCCTTTCCTCCCTTTTACTTCGGCGAAGTTGCGTGACATGCTAAACGTGTCGCATTGCGATTGGAGTCGATTGGGTGCGACTGATTTGTTGGAGGCCGGACATGTACTGAAAACACCGGAACTTCTTTTTGCGAAGATTGAAGATGAGGTAATTGAGGCACAAGTGCAAAAATTGCTTGATACTAAGAAAGCGAACGAAGAGGCTAATTATAAGGCGAATCCAATTCGCGAGACAGTCGATTTTACTGATTTTGAAAAGCTCGATATTCGCGTCGGCACGGTGCTTGAGTGCCAAAAAGTGCCTAAAGCGGATAAGTTATTGCAATTCCTTATTGAGGATGGCTTAGAAAAGCGTACTATTGTAAGCGGCATTGCAAAACATTATGCACCAGAGGAATTGGTTGGTAAACAGGTTTGTTTTATTGCAAACTTAGCACCACGTAAGTTGAAAGGTATTGTAAGTGAGGGGATGATTCTTTCTGCTGAAAATAAGGATGGCTCTTTAGCTGTGGTTAGTCCGCTTCGTGAAGTGAAACCCGGCAGCGAGGTAAAATAAATTTGAATAATGCCCGATGAATCGTTAAAACAGCGAACAGCTAAGGGTCTTCTTTGGGGAGGACTGAGCAATGGTGCGATGCAATTGCTTAACTTGGTGTTTGGAATCTTTTTGAGTCGCCTGCTCTCTCCTAGCGATTATGGTATGGTGGGGGTCTTGGCGATCTTTATGTCGATCTCGGGAGCATTGCTGGAAAGTGGATTTATTTCGACGATAGCGAATAAAAAAGAAGTGAGCGATGCCGATTACAATGCGGTGTTTTGGTTTAACTTGTTGGGAGGGCTCTTCATTTATGCCTTGCTCTTTTTTGCTGCTCCGTGGATTGCTGAATTCAACCACAACCCTGCATTGACGCCACTGGCGCGTTTCTTATTTCTAGGCATTCCATTAGCTTGTACGGGCACTGCCCCTACTGCGTATTTGTTTCGTCATTTACGGGTAAAGGAAAGGGCTTATGTACAGATGTTAGGTGTTACTATCTCCGGATTGGTAGGAGTTATTTTAGCTTATAACGGATTTGCCTATTGGGGGCTTGCTATTCAACAAGTGCTTTTCATTACTTTTAGTACGGGACTTATTTGGTTTTTCTGTCCTTGGAAACCGAGTTGGAAAATTAATTTCCAACCGCTTCGTTTGATGCTTCCTTTTTCTTTGAAGTTGCTTTTTACGAATGTCTTTGTACAGGCGAATAACAATTTCTTTTCTTTCTTGTTGGGACGTTTTTATACTACGCAATTGGTGGGATACTATACACAAGGAAATAAGTGGACAACCATGGGGTTCTCTTTTATTTCGGGTACCATTACGGCAGTGGCACAGCCGGTATTGCATCAGGCGGGTGAGGATCGTGACCGTTATCGTGCGGTTTTTCGTAAGATGCTGCGCTTTACTGCGTTTTTAACTTTTCCTTTGATGTGGGGACTGGCCTTGGTAGCGGAAGAATTTATTGTGGCGGCCATTACAGATAAGTGGGTGGCCTGTGTACCTATTATTCAATTGCTTTGTATTTGGGGGGCTGTGGCTCCGCTGCAAAGTCTTTATTCACATGCGGTGATTTCGCACGGTAAGCCGAGTGTGCATCTTTGGTTGACGGTGTCGCTTTGCTTGGGGCAATTGCTACTTGCGGCTTTGACGTTTCAATATGGGTTGCTTGTTATGGTAGGCGCGTTTGTGGCCTTCAATATAGTATGGATGGGATTCTGGCAATATTTTTCATGGCGCTATTTTGGACTTACCCTTAGAATGGTGATTCTCGATTTGGCTCCTTATGCTTGTGTGGCGTTGGCTTCCATTTTTGTGGCATGGTGGGCCGGCTCGTTCTTTACCAATCTTTACCTTATTCTTGTGGTGAAAATCTTAGTGGTGGCGATTTTGTATATCGGCATCTTGTATGCGTTGGATGCAACTCTTCTTAAGGAGAGTATTGCTTTTTTACTTAAAAAGAAAAAGACTTTATGATTGCTTCTCTTCCAAAGGTGAGCGTGCTAATGCTCACGTATAATCAAGCGAATTACATTGATGAGGCAATTCGTAGTGTGATGTTGCAGGAATGTGATTTCTCTATTGAATTGGTCATCGGCAATGATGCAAGTACGGATGAAACGTTCGCTCGCTGCGAGTCGTGGAAACGAAGGTTTCCCGACCGCATTGTGTTGCTGAATCACCCAAAGAATTTAGGACTGGCAGGTAACTTTGTAGAGACTTATCGCCATTTACGAGGAGAATATGTAGCTATTTGTGAGGGAGATGATTGGTGGTGCTGTTCGCACAAGTTGCAACGACAGGTGGATTGGATGGATGAGCACCTCGATTTCTCATGTTGCTTTCATCGGGTGGTAAACTATTATCAGAATCGAGGTACGAAGAGTTTGAGTAATGGCGGGCAAGCTGTAGATACTACGATATTAGATCTTGCACAACGCAACTATATTAGCAATGTTTCTGCACTTTTTCGCCGTGGATTGTTTGGTGAGCTTCCGGAATGGATGAATAAAGTTAGTACGTACGATTTGGCCATTCATCTTTTAAATGCGGCTCATGGGCCTTTGCATTATATGAAAGCTCCTATGGCTGTCTATCGTCAACATTCAGCGGCAATATGGAGTCGCACGGGGCAAGAGAAACGTTGGGAGATTTCTATTCAGGTTCGTGAGCTTCTAATTACTCATTTTGCGAAGTCAAGGCCGGATGTATCTGCTCTTCTTGAAGCACATATACAGCGTATTAAGGCAGAGCGTGAATGCTTTTTTGCTGCACAACGAGAGGGACGTAATTGGTCGGCAGGAGGAAGAAAAACAGTTTTTCAGTACATGCTTTCGAAAGCACGTGCACTGGTTTCTTATTTTATGCCTGTGCCCCGGATTTAAGAGCGCGGGCTGCAAATTTTATATGTGCCCAAATGGCCTTGCAAAAGCCATAATGCTGTATCATAATACGAAAACGTTCTTTTAAAGACGCTTTATGGTTGCGGGTGGTTAATCCCTCATCCAGATAATCAATGAGCACCTCAGGCGAATAAAAGCACGATGAGGCTTGTTTTAGATTGCGGATGCACCAGTCGAAATCGGATGAAAACCGATACGAAAGATTATACGACAGAAGAAAAGAGCGTTTTGCCCAGAAGGCCTGATGACAAACGAGCATCCCTTTTTGGAAGCTACGCCATGAAAGTTCTGCCGGGGCTGTATAATGACGGTTACCGACAAATTGTCCTTGTGCATCGACTAAAATAGTTTGGCCATAGAGGATGTCGGGCCATTTATCTACTTCTACTCTACCCTGTTTCTTGAAATCTTTTTCTATTGAAGCGACCATATCTTCTAACGTATGAGGCGAATGAAAACAATCGCCTGCATTTAAAAAGATTAAATAATCTCCTTTAGCACAGAGCATAGCTTGATTCATTGCGTCATACAGTCCATGATCCGGTTTTGAGATGCAGTGGCTAAATAAGGCGGCATAGCGTTCGGCAAGAGCCATTGTACCATCGGTAGAAGCTCCATCCTTCAAAATATATTCTTTGTACGGATAAGTTTGTGCAGCCACACTTTGCAAGGTTCGCTCAAGTGTGACTTCTGCGTTGTAGGTGACGGTAATTATGGAGAAGGTGGGCTTGCTCATTGTTTTTTCTCTAATAGTAGTTTTGAGTATAAATCAATGTATTTCTGGGCCACACTTCCTTCGGAATAATGTGTTTCTACCTTATGC
>JAGPIY010000193.1 GCA_018054715.1 Bacteroidaceae bacterium | reverse complement strand
GAGGCAGTAGAGCCGCGAAAAGATGCCCTCCGAAAAGAAAAGCCAAGCACATCCAACAAGCAAAAAGTCCCAATCCACCATATAAATATCGTCCAAAAGGTTCTCCAAAGCGCACCACAACCGTTTCCTTTCCGCTCATCAAATCCTGTGCTCGATCGCGATAATTATTTAAGACCAAGAGCGTATCCACTACCATTCCACAAACCAATGCCGCAATGGTAACCTCAGGAGTCCATTGATACGTCTGTATCCAATAAGTGCCACCTACCGGAATGAAACCAAAAAATACCATAACTAGTACATCCCCCCAGCCGTGATAAGAGAGAGGATAAGGTCCCGTGGTATAAAAAAAGGCAAACGCCATACAGAGTATACCTACAAAAATAAATTCCAGTCCATGATACGGTGATTGTTTGTAAGCATACAGCAATGCCAAGCTTCCTACAAGCGCAGCGAGTAGAAGATTAATAAAAATGCCCCATTTCATCGCTTTCGGAGTAATCCATCCTTGCGCGCAACAACGTTTCGGTCCCAAACGATCCTCGCGATCAGTCCCTTTCAGAAAGTCGAAAAGATCGTTAATCAGATTCGAAGCAATCTGCATCAAAAGCGCAAAGCCAAAGCAAATAAAAGTCGGCCCGATAGCAAGCTTTGTCTGTGGGTTCATTAGTAGAAGTCCGGTGCCAATTAAAATCGGAGCCGCCGCAGCAGGTAGTGTTTGTGGCCGACAGGCCAGTATCCATGCTTGCAAGCTGTTAGGCCGAATAGAGTCGCTATTCATGACGAAAGAGTTTATCGTTAATTTAAAATAGAAATGAGTACATCTTTGTGCAAAGATACAGGTTTTTTCTTACTTTTGTGGCATGAACAGATTAAATAAACTTCTTTTGTGTCTACTCTTGCTAGTCAGTACCTCCGTTTTCTCCCAATCCATCGGTACTCGATCTTCGCAAATAGAGCGTATCAAAGTGCCTGTTAGTGTAAAGCATCCGGGTATATCTAGGGTGCGTGGTTATCGTGTTGCGCATTCCGACGTGCCTCAAGCCTTCAACGGATTTCGCATAGCTTTTGTTTCCGACCTACATTATCCCAGTAAATTTACCCGTGAAACCCTCGTATCCTTAACTCGTTTGCTTCGCGATCTTCATCCCGATTTGCTCTTGTTGGGGGGCGATTATCAAGAAATTTGTGAAGTAGTCAGCGAACTTTTCGATTCGCTTGCGGCAGTGCATCCCCCTTACGGCATTGCCGGAGTTTTAGGAAATAATGACTATGAACGTTGCACCGATGAAATTCGGAACAAGATGCAGGCATTAGGAATGCATCTTCTGGAGCACGACACGTTGTGCATTCAAAAAGAAGGGCAGTCCATAGTGATTGCCGGAGTAAGAGATCCCTTTAATTTGTCGAAAAATGGAGTATCACCTATCCTTTTGTGCGATTCCACCGAGTTTGCAATCCTATTAACGCATACACCTGACTATGTAGAAGAGGTGAATAATTCCACTGCTGATTTAGCTTTAGCCGGACATACCCACGGCGGGCAAGTCCGTATTCTAGGTTATACCCCTAAAATACCTTCGCGTTATGGCACTCGCTTTCGTTCCGGTTTGAAATACAGTTCGCAGGGAGTACCTATCCTAATAACAAATGGTATCGGAACTTCCAGTAAATCCATTCGTATCGGTGCGCCCAGTGAAGTGCTACTTATCGAGTTGCATCCCCTTTAACCGTTCGTATACGCTAGGAGGAAGGAAGAAACGGAGGTCTTTCCCTTCTCGTAGTGCTTGACGAATAGCAGATGACGAAAACTCAAAAACAGGAGCATTAATAAGACGCACGGTAGAAGGAAGCGCGCTCTCACTGATAGAATATCCAAGGCGGGGATAGATAAGAATCCGATTCTCGGCAATGATCGCCTCATAGTTACGCCATTGATTAATGATTAGCCAGTTGTCAGCTCCCATAAGTAGAATGAACTCAAAGTCGGGATATTCTTTTTTCAATGCTTCGAGAGTGCGATAAGTGAAAGATGGCTTCGGAAGATGAAACTCAAAGTCGCTCGCTTTGAAGCGTGGATAATCTGCGATTGCAGCACGTACCAAATCCAATCGTAACTCTTCGGGGAGAAGGTCGCGAATTATTTTTAACGGATTTTGTGGAGAGATCAGAAACCACACCTCATCCACCTCGCCCCATTCACAAAGATAATTTGCTAGGGCAAGATGTCCGATATGAATCGGATTAAAGGAACCTCCGTAGACTGCAATTCGTTTTTTCATAGAGGAAACTAACTTTTTTATTCGGAAAGAAACGTTTTTAAAACCTTTAATGCTTCCGCTTCTGCCGTGGCTAGATCATCGTTAACGATGACGACATCATATTGATCTTTAAATCCAAGTTCGTATTCAGCTTTAGCAATTCGGCTATCAATTACTTCCGGAAGGTCTGTACCACGTCCTTCCAGACGTTGACGGAGTACCTCAATGCTAGGAGGCATAATAAATAAGAGCAATGCTTCAGAGCCATATTGTTTTTTGAGGTTCACTCCTCCAGCCACATCAACGTCAAGCACCACATTCTCTCCCCGTAAGAGGCGTTCTTCTACTTCGCTTTTCAGAGTACCATAGTATCGATCTTTGTACACCTCTTCATATTCAATAAAGTCGCCTACTGCAATGCGTGTGCGAAATTCCTCAAGTGAAAGAAAATAATAATCTACGCCATGCTTTTCAGTACCGCGTGGAGGGCGTGAAGTGCACGAAATAGAGAAACTCATGTGCAGACCTTGCTGCATCAAGTAATTGATAAGAGTCGATTTTCCAGATCCGGAAGGTGCCGAGAAGACAATGACTTTTCCTTTATTCATAATTTAAAAGTATAGAGGTAGAAATTTCTTTTCGTTGTATTTTTACATTACGTTGAGAACCTGTTCCTTTATTTGTTCAAGTTCGTCTTTCATCTGCACTACTATCTTTTGCATCTCAGCTTGATTCGATTTGCTGCCCAATGTGTTAATTTCGCGACCGAGTTCTTGTGCTATGAATCCCAACTTTTTACCTTGTCCCTGTCCTTCTTCTATGGTCTCGATGAAGTAAGTTAGATGGTTGGTTAAACGTTGTTTCTCTTCGTTGATGTCCAATTTCTCGATGTAGTAAATGAGCTCTTGTTCCAAACGGTTTTTATCGTATTGAACTTCATTCATCTTTTCGAGTGCTTCGGTAATTTTGCAACGTATCTTTTCTACGCGACTTTGTTCGTAAGGCACAATGTCAACTAAAAGCTGACTAATTTTTGCAATATTTGTACGGAATTTCTTTTCGAGTGCAGCGCCTTCTTGGCTGCGAAAATCCATCAGTTTATCGATCGCCTCAGTTAATGCCTTTTGTACAATTTCCCATTCATCTTCTGAAACCTCATCGTCATCCGATTTAGCAACTACATCGGGCATACGTACCAGTAGGGAAACCCAATCGGCGGGAGGAGCTACATTTAATTCTTCGGCCAGCGCCGACATTTGTCGGTAATACCCCTTTGCAAGCTTCGTATGAATAGGAGTAGCTGCATCTTCTGCCTCAGCTTTTTCTATCCAAAGAGAGAAATCAACTTTGCCACGTTCTACCGTTTTTGCTATTCTGCTACGGATTTCAATCTCTTTTTCGCGATAGATAGGAGCAATACGAGTAGAGAGGTCGAGCGCTT
>JAGPIY010000192.1 GCA_018054715.1 Bacteroidaceae bacterium | reverse complement strand
CATCTTTCTTGCTTTTTTTTAGCCCATTTATTTGTCTTTTCAGAAAAAAGCACTACCTTTGCAGCGCAATTTAAGAAAAGCGGCGGGATAGCTCAGTTGGTTAGAGCGCATGATTCATAATCATGAGGTCCCGGGATCATGCCCCGGTCCCGCTACTAGAGGGCGTTTGAGAGGCTTCCACTCTTGGGCGCTTTTCTTTTTTTCAAAATGCTCACATTGCTCCTTTTCCAAATAACAATATTCTAAAAAATACCCAAAAGAAAAGCCAATATCCAAAGAAAAGCCGTATCTTTGCAGGCTGAGTACCACACACATCACATTAAAGGTACACAAAACTGTAATTAAAAGCAGAATATAACAAGCTATGCTAGGCATCAAGAAACTCGATTGGTTTGTAATGAAGGGCTACTCTTTGCTCTTCTGTGCCACTTTTTTTATTTGCCTTTTTATTTGCATCATGCAGTTTTTATGGCGTTACCTTGACGATTTAGTAGGTAAGGGGCTAAGCCTTGATGTATTAGCTGAATTCTTCTTTTGGGCAGCTCTCACGCTCATTCCCATGGCACTTCCACTAGCCATTCTGCTAGCCGCACTAATCACCTTTGGTAATTTCGGTGAAAAGTTTGAACTAACAGCAATGAAAGCAGCAGGAGTTTCTTTGCTAAAAGTAATGCGGCCACTGATTCTTATGAGCCTACTTACCTGCGGCGTTTCATTCTATTTCCAAAATGTGGTTGCTCCACATGCACAAATCAAATTATGGACGTTGCTTCTTTCGATGAAGCAAACTTCTCCGGAACTCGATATTCCCGAAGGACAGTTTTACGATCAAATTACAGGATATAACGTATACGTAAAGAAAAAAAACAAAGAAACCGGAATCTTAAGCGATGTAATGATTTACAGTTTTGCCGAAGGCTTTAATAATGCACGCATCTTTGTGGCAGATTCTGCAAAACTATCCGTAACCGCAGATAAGAAGTTTCTGCAACTCGACCTTTTTAGTGGAGAACAGTTTGAAAACCTCAAATCGCAAGGTAGTGGACAACTTCACAATATGCCCTTTCGAAGAGAGAGTTTTTCCCGTAAACGGACACTCATTGAGTTTAACTCCGATTTCGAGAAGATGGATGAGGGCTTTATGACTAGGCAATATATGAGCAAAGACATGGGGCAGCTACAACATTCTATTGATTCGCTAAACCTTCAAATAGACAGCATGGGGCAATCGCTCTATGATGAAGTGAAGCGTACTGTATACCAGCCACCACATCTTCAAGCCTCCGACTCCATAAAACTTCAAAAAAGCATCCAAAAATTCGTCAACATTGATAGTGCTTTCAACGTTTCTACAGCACAACAACGCGAACAATACATCGCTTCAGCTAAAAGTACGGTTATAGGCACTGATTGGAATTTACGAGGTGTGGCTGTAAGCGACACACAACGCTTCCTACGCCGTCACGAAATAGAATGGCACAAAAAGTTGGCACTCTCCCTTTCCTGTATCATCTTCTTCTTCATCGGAGCTCCACTCGGTAGTATTATCCGCAAAGGAGGTCTCGGTACGCCAATGGTAGTAGCCGTCATGTTCTTTGTTGTTTATTTCATTATCGATAATACGGGGCAGAAATTTGCGCGAGAAGGCATCTGGTTGGTATGGTTGGGCGTTTGGCTCAGCACGCTTTGCCTAGCTCCGATTGGAATCTTCCTAACCTATAAAGCCAATAACGATTCAGTAGTATTCAACGCTGAACTTTATCGGAATTGGCTCATGCGTTTGGCAGGCATTCGCGATACACGTCACATTTTTAAGAAAGAAGTCATTATCGATGATCCGAACTATCCGGAACTCACTAAAGCACTTTCTGCACTGGCGACACAATGTGAAACTTATTTGGTAAAAACGACTCTTTCCAAAGTCCCCAACTACTTTACACTTTGGCGCAATCGTGCAATCGACGAACCACTCATTGCCATTCAAAAAGAAATGGAACGCATCATAGAACAATTAAATAACAGTAAAGATGGAGTAATACTCGATCGATTAAATCGTTTCCCTATATTAGCCGTACACGCTCATCGTTGTCCGTTCAATGCCCCATGGCTAAACGACCTGATAGGCGTAGTACTGCCTGCCGGACTCTTCTTTTACTTCCGCATCTGGCGCTTCCGTATTCGTCTTTATCGCGATATGAAGCAAATTACAGCCACTTGCAATGAATTATTACCTCATGTTGAAAAACACTGCACCAACCCACAATAACGAACGCTTTATGGAAGAAATTAAATTAAACACTATTGAGGAAGCCATCCACGACTTTAAGTTAGGAAAACACATCATCGTAGTAGATGATGAAGACCGCGAAAATGAAGGAGACTTTATCATTGCCGCAGAAAAGATAACTCCAGAAGCAGTAAACTTCATGGTAACAAACGGTCGCGGAGTACTCTGCGCACCAATCTCTCAATCGCGTTGCAAAGAGCTTGAGTTAGATCACCAAGTAAGTGACAACACGTCTATTTTAGGCACTCCTTTTACAATTACTATCGACAAGTTGGAAGGCTGCACCACAGGCGTTTCGGCACACGACCGCGCAGAAACTATTAAGGCTCTGGCCGACCCTATGAGTAACTCACAAACCTTTGGACGCCCCGGACATATTAGTCCTCTTTATGCACAAGATAAAGGCGTGCTAAAGCGTGCCGGCCACACCGAAGCAGCCATCGATATGGCTCGTTTAGCCGGTATGCAACCTGCCGCTGCCCTCATCGAGATCATGAACGAAGATGGTACGATGGCTCGTCTACCTGAACTTTTAGAGGTCGCAAAGAAATTCGATCTAAAGATTATCTCCATACGCGATCTCATAGCTTACCGTTTGAAATTTGAGTCGATGACCGAAAAAGGTGAAGAAGTAGATATGCCGACAGAGTATGGCCATTTCCGCCTAATCCCTTTCCGTCAATTAAGCAATGGCCTTGAGCACGTTGCCCTTATAAAAGGACAATGGGAAGCTGACGAAGCTGTTTTGGTTCGCGTACATTCATCGTGCATCACTGGTGATATCTTCGGTTCTTCTCGATGCGATTGTGGAGATCAACTTCACAAAGCCATGCAAGCAATCGATAAAGCCGGAAAAGGTGTGATCGTTTACATGAACCAAGAAGGGCGCGGAATTGGACTAATGAACAAAATAAAAGCCTACAAACTGCAAGAAGAAGGCCTAGATACAGTAGATGCCAATCTACATTTAGGCTTCGATGCCGACGAACGCGACTATGGCGTAGGAGCAGAAATTCTACGTAATATTGGTGTGCACAAGATGCGCTTGCTTACCAACAATCCGGTAAAACGAATTGGGTTAGAAGCCTATGGGCTCGAAATCGTAGAAAATGTATCCATCGAAATCACGCCCAACCCTTTCAACGAACGCTACCTGCGCACTAAGAAAGACCGCATGGGGCACACCCTTCACTTCAAGAAATAAAACAAACAATAACTACTTAAAAAGTAAAGATTATGAACCAACTTTCCGACCGTTTAAACAACCTTTCGCCATCAGCCACCTTGGCTATGTCGCAAAAGAGTAATGAACTAAAGGCACAAGGTGTCGACGTTATCAATCTTAGTGTAGGTGAACCTGATTTTTTCACCCCCGATCACATTAAGGAAGCGGCCAAACAAGCTACCGATCAGAACTTCTCGTTCTATTC
>JAGPIY010000191.1 GCA_018054715.1 Bacteroidaceae bacterium | reverse complement strand
CAAGTGGTAAAATTGAGTTCCACACAATCTACACAGATCCCCTCAAGCAGTAATGCAACAAAATCAGCATTTAGCTGATCAGCTTTGATAGTGAACCCTAACGAATCGATACCTTTATTCAGTAACTCAAGTGCCTTTGTATTTGCTTCTTTTGGAGCATCGACTACAATATCTTGTCGTACAAACCAAGCATTATTGCCCTTTTTCGTACCACGCAAATAAGGAAATTCACCAGGCAAAGCATTCATAGTCGCAAGCCCGTCTACATCCTCTTTCCTGTAAAAAGGTTTCATCTTGAAACCTTCTGTAGTTTTCCAGACCAAGCGCTTTTCGAAATCAGCGCCCTTCAAGTCTACTGTAATTTTATCGATCCAGTCCTGTGTAGAGACCGGAGGAAAATCGGCGAATAAATTTTCTTTCACTGCCATAATTTTGTTCAGTTTATCTTTAAATGTAAAATTCTACTTCATTTTGAGGTTCTTTTGCCCCATTTATTAGCGCAAATATACTGAATTTTAATTTAACTCAAACTTTTTTCTAGAAATATTTCGTCAAAAGAATCATAATGTGTAATTTTGCACTGCTTTTTGAGAAAATCCGATCGATCCCCAAAAATGAATGTTTAAAAAAATAATTATAATAAATACTTAAAATTTAAATGGACTGGATTAGTAACCTATTATGGACTCCCGATTCGGTAGCTCACATCATGCTATTGTATGCTTTTGTCATTGCAACCGGTGTGCTATTGGGAAAAATTAAAATCTTCGGTGTCTCTTTAGGAGTTACCTTTGTACTCTTTATGGGTATATTTATGGGGCATTTCGGATTTACGATCGAAGAAGAAGTACTACACTTTGTACGTGAATTCGGATTAATTCTATTTGTATTCTGCATTGGATTACAAGTTGGCCCCTCGTTCTTTTCTTCTTTCAAGAAAGGAGGTATGACGTTGAATCTATTGGCAATCATTATCGTATTGCTAAATATCACGGTGGCCATTGGGCTTTACTACATCCTTGGAGGCGCGCAGGGTAAAGTCACTTTACCAATGATGGTTGGCGTTCTTTACGGCGCAGTAACAAACACTCCCGGATTAGGTGCCGCTAGTGAAGCTTTAACTTCCGTGGGCTATACAGGCGATCCTATCGCTCTAGGCTATGCATGTGCATATCCATTGGGTGTAGTGGGTATAATTCTTTCAACGATTGGATTGCGTTATATTTGCCGCATCAACTTAAAAGAAGAAGAAGAGGAACTCAACAATGAAGAAGATCTTGTACATGCAAAACCTTGCATGTATCATCTAGAGGTTTTGAATGAATCCATTGTAGGAAAACCTCTTAGTATCATTAAGGAATTCCTAGGACGTTCATTTGTTTGCTCACGGATTTGCCACGAAGGAGTTGTAACGATTCCGGATCGGAACACTATTTTCCAGCGTGGGGATCAACTTTTTATGGTATCTACAGAAGAAGATGCTGAAGCAATTACAGCTTTTATTGGAAAAAGAATAGAAGTTGATTGGGAACATCAAATTCAGGAAGAACCTATGATTTCACGCCGTATTCTAGTAACTCAATCTAAAATAAACGGCAAACATTTAGCAGACATCCATTTTCGAAGTATTTACGGAGTTACAGTAACTCGTGTAAACCGCTCGGGAGTAGATCTTTTTGCCCGACCAAATCTCGTTCTTCAAATGGGCGATCGTGTGATGGTAGTTGGTGTGAAAGATGCTGTAGAACGCGTTGCCGGTGTATTAGGCAACGAATTAAAGCGCCTTAACCACCCTAATATTATTACGATCTTTATTGGAATCTTCCTTGGAATGTTAGTAGGTAGTATCCCTATTGCAATACCTGATATGCCGACTCCTGTAAAGCTTGGTTTGGCAGGTGGCCCATTAGTCGTGGCAATACTTATTGGACGATTCGGGCACAAAGTGAAGCTCGTAACCTATACTTCTCAAAGCGCAAATCTAATGCTACGAGAAATTGGAATAGTGCTTTTCCTTGCAAGTGTAGGCCTCGGGGCAGGTGCCCAGTTCTTGGATACTATATTAAATGGAGGACTATGGTACGTTTTCTGCGGACTGCTCATCACAGTAATCCCTCTACTTATAACAGGAATGATTGCGCGCTTCAAGTTTAAAGTGAACTATTTTACTTTAATGGGACTTATTGCCGGTAGTAATACAGACCCTCCCGCATTAGCTTTTTCAAACTCCACTTCAGGCAATGATGGCCCTGCGGTAGGTTATTCCACAGTATATCCGTTAACCATGTTTCTGCGTATTATTAGCGGACAAATCATCGTTCTACTAATGATGTAAATTCAAACTCACTATAAAATGACAAAGAAGTCCTTCATGCTTTTTCTTTAAGCATGAAGGACTTCTTTGTGAATTACACACCCAAAAGCTACGAATTGCTCCTCTTCATTTAAAATTTGTTGCAAGGCATTAAAAAAAAGATGCTGAAGTCTTCGTCAGAAGATGCTGAAGTCTCGGTCGAAAGATGCTTATGTTTGTTCGACGAGATGCTTATGTTTTTTTAATATTAAATCTTATTAGCATGTCATCAAGCATTATTCGCTATCACGCACAAAAGTACGGAATAACCCTTCATCTTTCAGTCGCGCGATATATTTTTGATTATCAATTCGTTATACTGAAAGATCTATTTTTACATCTTTCAGTATAACGAATTGTAGTTTTATTTATTTTACAAATGAATACTTATATTATAATTGCCACAAAAGCAAACTGAAAGATGGCTGAAACTTTTTATACAAACTATTCAGGGTATAGAACGCTGTATATCAGCAACTTAAACACAATTTCTGAAAGGCTGAAAGATTTTTATTCGGAATGCTTTTTTCGACGGATCTCATCATAAATAGTGGAGAAAGCGCATATTTTGCTTAATCGCATATAAAGCTAAAGTCCCGATTCCACTTGGGAATCAGGACTTGCATCGTTTTACGTTTCTTTGAGTGGTGCCACCAGGAATCGAACCGGGGACACAAGGATTTTCAGTCCTTTGCTCTACCAACTGAGCTATGGCACCAACAGATTTTCGCAATCGCTTTTAATTCGTTTGCGGGTGCAAAGGTACAAATTCTTTTTTATATCCACAAGTTTCCGACCACTTTTTTCCGAAAATCTATTCTTTTAGTGCCTTAGTTCTTAGCTTGCAAAGGATTCCACCCTTGCGCTTTCAATTCAAACTCCTGCCCATCACGTGTAATTAAGGCACATCCTAATTCCGGCTTGGTAATATACCCAATCATTTTAATTCCCTCTAACAACTCTACTCTATCGCTATCGGAAATAGGGAGAGTAAATAGCAGTTCATAATCTTCTCCTCCATTCAATGCACAGGTTGTAACATTCATATTGAGCTCTTCCGCCATAACAGCCGTTTGATAATCGAGAGGTATACGTTCTTCATAAATACGACATCCTACCTTGCTCTGTTGAGCAATATGCAGCAATTCAGAAGAAAGCCCATCACTAATATCCATCATCGAAGTCGGATGTAAGCCAGCCTCACGTAAGCCCTTAATAACATCGGCACGTGGTTCTGGTTTAAGTTGTCGCTCTAGAATATATTCTTTACCGGCAAAATCAGGTTGAACATTGTCAGCATTATGCAATACGGATTTCTCGCGCTCCAAAAGTTGCAAGCCCATATAAGCAGCACCAAGGTCACCCGAAACACAGATTAAATCG
>JAGPIY010000035.1 GCA_018054715.1 Bacteroidaceae bacterium | reverse complement strand
AGGGCGTTTTAAATCATTGAAGCGTAAATTTATCTCCATTCAGGATATAAATGCCTGGAGGTAAAGAACTCTTTTGATCTGCAGAGCCAACTATTGCTCCATCGATGGTATAGATAATATTGTTTTTGTACTTATTATTACTATCCATTTGAATGGTGGTAATGGCATTGGGAGTTAGCTTAAAGAGAGAGGATAGTTCGTTATACGTATTTACTGCTTGTTGTGCGCTGTAAAAGCCGATGTCTTTAATTGTTGCCGTATAATCAGTGGCTGATGAGGTTAATCCAAAAACGGTGATAACGCTCTTTCCATTGGCTGAGATAAGAATGCTATCTGTTTTCATATAATCATTTAGTCCTCCGGTGGTAATGTCCCAAATGAGATAACTATCGCCCGATGCATTACTATAAGTGTAAGTAGGGGCAACTTGAGTTCCGTGGTTAGCACCATTTAACCACCATAGATACGAATTGCCGCTAGTGGTCTTTAGGGGTGTTCCTTTTATTAAAAAGTATTTTTCATTTAGTTTGATATAGGAGGAATCACCATAGTTCATGTCTAATTGCAACGCAATGTTGTTAGTACCGCTGTTACCGTTTACTGTAACTGTGTTTGCATCTTTATTGTACGATACAGATTTAACTCGGGCAGCATCTCCAACTGTCCATTGATTACATACAAAGCGATAATGTGGAAAAGGTATATACTTTTTCAACAGACGAATATAGTAAACACCCGGAGTAGCCGTACTTCCGGAAGCAACAAACTTCACTGTGATGGTGTCTTTTACCGTTTCGTCGGCATTCTTTAAGAAAGAAGAGGCGATTGGATATTCCAAATTATAGAAGCCGGTGGATGACCGTGTGCCTAGTGTAACTGTCTGGAATTTTTGGCCGTCAATGTAGATGGTCATTGTTCTTCCTACATCGGCAGAATAATAACGGCAGAAAAGACTTACGCTGTCGGACACTCCTTTTGTACTAAGCTCATAGCTGAACCAATTGCCTTTTGTTGCATCAATATAATATTCGTTATTGTAGGTGCCTGTTTCATACACACCTGTACGAGCATGCCCGGCATCGCTTTGTTGCTCACCGGTTGCAATATAGTCAAGTGTGCGATCATTTAGCCTTTGAGCAGCAGATTCTTCGGCTTCTACTTCGTCTTTAATCTGGTTCCATTGACTTTCTGTAAGCTGATTCCAATACATCATATAACGAACTTCATGAACAGTATAGAATGGTTGCAATATTAAATCTGAGAATTTAGCATTGTTGTACAGCCCGGCTTTGATTTTGAAGTGTAGTGAATCGATGTTTGTGGCATAGATGGAATCGAGTACCGAATTACGCTCGCCAATTAACATCGGAGCAGAGGTTAAACTATATTGTTTTCCTTGTGAAGGAGCATGATCCATACGTCCTTCTCCTGCAAATTGATCTGTAATATCGCTTGTGCCAGTCTTTGCTGCCAACAAAACCGGTCCGTAACGAAATGCTACGTAGTCCGTATAATTGGGGCAAGGTAGTAACTCTAATTGCATAGGAAGATCCACAGCAACAGTGTCATTGGGCTGCCAGGTGCGACTTATATAAGCATAGGTGCCGGGTTGAGTTGTCGTTTTTATTGTATCCTCATTGATAACGATTTGATAATTACCTTTACACCATTCCGGATGGCGGATGGCCATAACATACGTACCGCCTTTATTGACTGTAAGCTGTGTTTTTGCCTCATAGGGGAATTTAGTGCTTTGCGTTAAGCTAAATTTATCATTGTTCAACTCACTCGCTACAAAAAGATTCACAAAAAGAGTATCATTGTTTGTAGAATGGGTATACACAAATTCTCCGTATTTACTATGGTTCTCCATCCCGGTTCCTACACAGCACCACATGGCTTCGTTTACTTGAGAATAAATGCGATAATGTTGTGGACGCATGCTGGTGAAATAGACGTAGCCCCCTGTATTGGGATTCTGTGTAGAAAGAATATGGTTTAACATAGCCTTTTCATAAAAATCGGCATATTTAGCATTATGTGTATCGGCAAATAAATCTTCGGTTAGTTTTAACATGTTATTGGTGTTGCAACTTTCCGGTCCGTTAGGATTGGTTATATAATTGGAACAGTTGGATGTCGGCAAGAAGTGCTCGTCGACACTATTACCTCCTAAGGCTAGACTACGATTGGCAGTAACGTCTGTCCAAAAGTTTACTGCGGCTTTTCGATAAATAGCGACACTGTCTTTATCTTTGCTTAAGGCATCTTCTTGAGAAAGCCGCACAAAACCGATATATTTGGGAACTTGCGTATTGGCATGCTTACTATCAAGAAATGTGGTATTTAATGTCTGCATTCCACTAACCATGGTTTGATGTGAATAGCGTTTCGCAGCGAGCAGATACTTTTGATCTCCTGTAATTTGATACGCATCTACATAGACTTCATTCATGCCTCCATGTTCGGTGTTAAGAATGGATTGCAAAGTGCTATTGGAAAGTTTTCCTGTTACATTGATGCCCCAATCACATAATTTTAAAAAACATTTTTTGGCCGTTTCATTGTCTGTATACAGCCATGCATCGCGTAAACCTGCATATATTTTATGCATTACATAGAAAGGAACATTCCCAGAGTTGCTATTGAAATTGGTAATGCTTCCACTATATAGTCCTGTCCAGACGGAGTTATTGGGTAAGCCTCCAATATATCCGTATAAGCCTAGTGCGTTGTTGTCGAAAACGCTTTGGCAGGAGTCCATCATATGTACCATGTAGTCTAAACGCTCTTTCAATTTGTTTTTCATAACCGCATCGTGAGAGGCTGCATAGGCTAGTGCTAAAGCCGAGAGATAATGGCCTCCGACATGCCCATCCAAACGAAAGGTGCCGGAACCCCAGTTGTCAAAGTTTGGATGTTTTGTAACCCAGTCGTTGAAACCTGCTTGTCGAAAAAAAGGCGTTAATAAACGGTCTACATCGTATTCTAACAAAATAGAATCATTCACGGTCATGGCTTTCTGGAAGATTCCTGTGCTTAAGGTTATTTCTGATAAATCAAAAATCTGTGGATAAAGTTGACTTTGAGCTTTTGCTCCTGTAGTAAAACAAGTTGAGCATACG
The DNA here is from genome assembly GCA_018054715.1 of Bacteroidaceae bacterium. Classification (GTDB taxonomy): domain Bacteria; phylum Bacteroidota; class Bacteroidia; order Bacteroidales; family Bacteroidaceae; genus UBA1794. Next base: position 9,388 of record JAGPIY010000035.1, on the reverse strand, counting down.
CTCAAAAAGAGGGCGATGATTATCTCTTTCTTTTTCATAGTAATTTTAAGATTAAAAGGCAAAGGGTTAGGTGACAAAGGTAGAATGAAAAAATCAGTTTGGCAAATATTTCGAAAGAAAACATTCATAATATCTATTCTTCTACTTAAATGCTCTTTGAAGAAAAATGTTAAAAAGAGATGAAAACATCTATTCGATAATATCTTTTTGTATTTTTGTCCATAATTTCAGTGCGATAATACCTGGTAAATCTTATAAAAACAACATGAAAATAATTAAATGCCTTTTATTTTTCTTAGTGATGACAAGCGGCCTATCTCTGCATGCCCAGTATAAATTCGATACTGTTCTTTATGGAGCGGCTTACTATGATGAGTACAATCCGACAGAGCGATTGGATGAGGATATTCGGATGATGAAGGATTGTGGATTGACGGTGGTTCGTATTGGTGAATCTTCGTGGGGCTTGTTTGAACCTCGTGAGGGTGTTTTTGAATTTGAATGGATGGATCGCATCTTAAGCAAGCTGAATGCAGCGGGTATAAAGGTTATTTTGGGTACTCCGACTTATTCTATTCCGGCTTGGATGGCTGAACGGCATCCGGAAGTGCTGGCTCAATATACTGAGGGCAGGCAGAGCTCTTATGGTATTCGTCAGAATATGGATATTACTAATCCGACGTATCGTTTTTACAGTGAGCGCATTATACGCAAGATGATGGAGCGTTATGCGAAGAATCCTGCTATTATAGGTTATCAGGTGGATAATGAATGTGAGACGCGGGGGATTAATAACCACGATTACTTTGATGGCTTTCGTAACTATTTAAAGGATAAGTATAAAGATTTGCAGACTTTGAACAAGGTTTGGGGACTGAATTATTGGGGCATGAATATTAATACTTGGGAAGATCTTTATCCCCGAGATGGAGTAACAAGTCCCGCCTATAAAAATGAATGGGAACGTTGGAATCGTAAGTCTGTAGCTGATTTCTTAAACTGGCAAGCAACTATTGTCAATGAGTATAAACGCAAAGATCAGTTTGTTACGCATTGTTTTATGACGGCTTTTCAGAATGTAGATCAGGTAGAAAGTTTCAAGCAGATGCAGTCTCCGGGTATCAATATTTATCACGATGTGCAAGACTCGCAAGATGGTCAGTCGATTGCCTATGGAGGCGACTTTATGCGTACTGTGGCAGGTGGCAATTATATTGTAACGGAGACGAATGCACAAGGTACCGGATGGGATTCTAAGTATCAACGTCCACCGTATGATGGTCAGCTTCGTCAGAATGTGTACAGTCATCTGGCTTCGGGTTCTAATATGGTTGAGTATTGGCACTGGTCTACCTTGCATTATGGTCAGGAAACTTACTGGAAAGGAGTACTAGGGCACGATCAACAACCCAATCGTGTTTACGATGAATTCAAGGCGACAGCTCAGGAGTTGAAGAAAGTAGGTAAAGAGTTGGTTAATCTGAAGAAGGAAAATAAAGTAGCTATTCTTTATAGCCACGATTCTTATTTTGGCTTGCGCTTTATGCCTTATAAAAATGGGGATAACTATCCTATCAATTTAGTTTATGATGCTCTTTATCGACAGAATATTGAGACAGACATTATACCTTGTGATAAAAAAATTGATTTCAGTCGATACAAGATGTTGGTAATCCCTCCTTTGTATATTGCTTCGGATTCACTCTTAAACGCAATTAGCGATTTTGTAAAAAATGGTGGAGAAGTTGTGATGCTTTATAAGAGTGGCTTCTGCAATGAGGAATCTACGGTACGCAATGTGTTGGCTCCCGGCCCGCTGCGCTCTGCATGTGGATTTCATTATCAGGAATTCTCTTACATAAACTCAATGGAGTTGAAAGACAATGCTTTTGACCTGAAAGAGAAGAAAGCCGTTAGTACTTGGATGGAATTTTTAATTCCGGAGACGGCTAAACCTTTGGCGTATGTTGATCATCCCTTCTTTGGCAAATGGCCGTGTATCACTGAGAATTCTTTTGGTAAAGGTCATTTGATCTATATTGCTACGGTTCCAACCGGAGAGTTGATGCAGAAAATGGTGGTTCGTGCGGCTGAAAGAGCTCAACTAGAAACTCCTGCCTTGAAATATTCTTTCCCTTTAATTATTCGTTCGGGCGTAAATGAGAAAGGCAAGAAAATTCACTACGTTTTCAATTATAGTGCCGACAAAACATCAGTTGCTTCTCCAGCTAAAGGCAAAGACTTACTTTCCGGTAAGAGTTTCTCTATGGGCGATGAAATTGTTTTGGATGCATGGGGAGTGGCTATTCTGGAAGAGTAGATTTTTCGTTTCAGCTTTAAGTGATAAAACAAGAAATGTCTCATAATAAATATTATGAGACATTTCTATTTCAGTGTGATCCGCTTGGGGTTCGAACCCAAGACCCCAACATTAAAAGTGTTGTGCTCTACCAGCTGAGCTAGCGAATCATCTTTATTTTTAATTGCGGTGCAAAGATACGGGGAATATTTGAATTAACCAAATGTTTTACTAAAAAAATGCCTCTTTTTGAAGAAAAAACTATTTTTCAGCAGCTTTTTCTTCATTTTTACCGTCTGAATTCTTTTCTTTGGTTTCTTCAAGGCTTTCTATATCCACGAAATCGAATAGGGGATTTCGCTTAGCACGGTAGTCTGTTTTTTGATCTTCTGAGATGCGATATCGACGATAATAGGAAAGAAGCAACGTGGTAGTCGGCAGCGCGATAATCATGCCTATCACACCGAGCAAGCTTCCCCACACGGAGAGTGATAAGAGGATAATAGCTGGATTGAGCCCTGTGATTCGCCCCATGATATTGGGAACTAAAATGAAGTTTTCGATTAATTCTACTACCGTATATACAGCTAAAAGTGATAATAGAGGAATCCATATATTCTCACCGGTATATCCACATTTAAGAAAGGTTAGAAAGAGAGTGGGGATGAGCGCAAATACTTTCATATATGGAATTAAAGTAAGAATTCCGACCAACATTCCCATTGCAATGGCCATGGGCAAATCTATGATGAGAAAACCTATAGTAGAAGAAATAGCTCCCAGTAGTGCAATTAGAGCTTGACCACGGAAATATCGATTCATGGAACTTGCTACATCGTTCACAATTTGCTCTATCGGTTGTTGATAATGTATAGGTAGTAACTTAACCCATCGGCCGGATAAGGCTTCGTAATCTAGCAAGATAAAGAAGGTGTAAAGTAGGATCATTCCTAAACTGACAATCTGGAAAATAAGGTCAATAGATTGGCTCAGCATGGAGAAAAAACGTGGGAGAATCGTTTTAGCGGCGTTCGTTATGTTTTCTTGACTTAAGAGTTCTTTTAATTGTAGGGTACTTATGTTTTTTATAATAAAGTTGTGGATGGCTTCGGGAAGTGATACTGCGTGAGAATTTCCTGAAAGGTAGGTCGCTAGCAAGGTTTGAGCTTTATCTAACTCATCAAACATAGGTGGAATAACAATTTCATAGATACCCCAAAATAAAAGGACTAATAAGATGAAAGTGAGAAGAATCGATAACCCGCGTTTGGGAATGTGCAGTTTCCGTTCGAAGAAGTGCATCATCGGGTAGAGCATATAAGCTAATAGGCATGCTATGCAGAAGGGTAGTAGTACGGCACTTAATAAATTAATCAAGAAGAAGACTCCTGCAATTATGGCTATAGTAAAGAGGATGCGGGCGAAGCGGTCGAAAGTAATAGTTTTCATAGGATTTATTTTGAGGAGGTTGCTTTATTATAACAATCGCGGCAGAGGGGCTCGTATTCTCCGGTCTCACCCAATAGGATGCGCTTTTCGCCTTCTACCAATCGATGTGAAGCGTATGCTAAGTTTCCGCAGCGAACGCAAATGGCATGTACTTTTGTCACTTCGTCAGCGATCGCACAGAGCATTGGCATCGGTCCGAAAGGTTCTCCTTTGAAGTCCATGTCGAGGCCTGCTATGATGACACGAATACCTTGATTAGCTAATCGGCGACATACGTCAACAATTCCGTTGTCAAAGAATTGTGCTTCATCAATGCCTACTACGTCAATATCTGATGAGAGTAACTCAATACTTCCTGAACTGTCTATTGGGGTGGAGGCAATGGAGTTACTGTCGTGTGATACAACTTCTGCTTCCGAGTAGCGTACGTCAATGGAGGGCTTGAATATTTCGACCTTTTGTCGTGCAAATTGAGCTCGCTTGAGGCGACGGATCAATTCCTCTGTTTTGCCTGAAAACATTGAGCCACATACTACCTCGATACGTCCACGGCGTTTGTTGATGGGGATATGTTCTTCGAAAATCATCATTCTCTATCTCTCTGAATAAAATAATATGTAAATAGCATTAATGCAGACAAAAATACTGTTTTTTTTGCGAAGTTACTGCATTTTATTTCTATATTTGCAAAAAAAAGTAGAACGCTCCTTTTTGAGAGCGATGAAGAGACGTATGGGAAAACTCTATATTGTGCCCACTCCTGTGGGAAACTTGGAAGATATCACCTTTCGTGCGTTACGTGTATTGAAAGAGTGTGATCTGATTCTAGCTGAGGATACACGTACCTCCGGTATCCTATTGAAGCATTTTGAAATAAAAAAGCCGTTGATGGCTCATCATAAATTCAACGAACACCAGATGGTAGAGCAGGTAGCTCGCCGTGTGGAAGCGGGTGAGGTAATTGCACTGATTAGTGATGCGGGTACCCCTTGTATTAGCGATCCCGGTTTTATGGCGGTGCGAGAATGCGTACGTTGTGGATTGACGGTAGAGTGCTTGCCTGGTGCTACGGCTTTTGTACCGGCACTGGTTAATTCAGCTTTACCTTGTGAACGCTTTTCTTTTGAAGGATTCTTACCTCAAAAGAAGGGGCGTCAGAGTAAACTCCTTGCTTTGAAAGCGGAGGAGCGTACAATGATTTTCTACGAATCTCCCCGTAGGGTGGTGAAAACGTTGACTCAGTTTGCAGAGATTTTCGGTACGCAAAGACAGGTGTCTTTAACACGTGAAATTTCCAAAATACATGAAGAAACTTGCCGTGGTACAATCGCTGAAATGATTACTCATTTTACGGAAACTGAGCCTCGAGGAGAGTTTGTAATTGTTCTTGCCGGGTGCGATGACGCTTTACCAGGATCGATACAATCTTCGGAAGAAAGCATTAAACTTGAGCCTGAAGAGATGCTCCGTTTAGCGCGGAGAAGCAAAAAACATCGTGAATAATTCTTTATTGATTTATCACTTATAATTAACTTAAATAGAACTATAATGAAAAAGATTCTTTTCTATTGTGCAGGGTTGCTACTTTTAGCTTCCTGTAATCAAAACGCAAAGACAGAAAACGATGCGTTGAAAGCGAAAAATGATTCTCTGCAAACGCAGCTTGCCAAGAATCAGGGTGATATGGACGAGGTGTTAGGCCTTTTTAGCGAAGTGCAAGAGGGCTTTAGCTTAATCAATCAGGCGGAAGGCCGTATTAATGTGTCACGTACCAGTAGCTCTGAAAATCGTCAGGCTGCAAAGGCACAGATACAAGAAGATATGCAGTTTATTGTGAACACGATGAAGTCGAATAAAGATCGCATCTCAGCATTACAGCATAAACTCAATTCCGGACAAATTAAGAGTGTTGAACTTCAGAAAACATTGACAGCTCTGCAGAATGAACTCGTGCAAAAAAACCAGCAACTTGCTGAAATGCAGGCACAGCTTGAGGAACGTAACATCGTAATTGAAGGACTTTCAAAAGATGTATCTGCGTTAAACTCTGATGTTGCTGAACTTGCTACTCAGAATGAGCACAAAGCGAAGATTGTAGCTGACCAAGATAAGAATCTGAATACGGCTTGGTTTGTTTTTGGTACAAAGGGTGAATTGAAAGAAAAGCACATTTTAGAAGGTGATGAGGTGTTGAAAGGTAGTTACGATAAAAATTACTTTACCAAAGTAGATATCCGTACATTGAATTCTATTTCGTTGTTGAGCAAGAAGGCTAAAGTGCTTACTTCTCACCCTTCAAACAGCTATGAACTTGTAAAAGGAAGTGATAAAATGCTAACGCTTAAAATTACTGATCCGACTAAGTTTTGGAGTGTTTCAAAATATTTAGTAGTACGCGTGTGGTAAAAACAGCTTCTAGTGCTATACGGCGCTATGATTCTTTATTTTTTGATCTCGACGATACGCTCTGGAATACGGCCTACAATTCGCGGCAGAGTTTCTTGGAGACGTTCGTCGAGTTCGACTTTGCACAATATTTTTCTTCTTTTGATGAATTCTATTCGATTTATACGATAGAGAATGAACGTCTTTGGGATGACTATGCTCATGGACTTATTGAAAAGGACGCGCTGAATTTTCGCCGTTTTGCATATCCTTTAGAGCAGGTAGGCTTTTCGCCGAGTGAGGTGGCTAAACTTGTTCCTGTATATTCGAAATTTTTCTTTCAGTTGGTGCCCACTAAAAAGAAAATTATTCCGGATGCGATAGAGGTGTTGACTGAGTTGAAAGATCGTGGGTATCGCCTTTTTATTCTGAGTAATGGCTTTCGTGAGCTGCAGGAGCAAAAAATGATTTATTCAGGGCTTGCTCCTTTCTTTGAAAAAGTCGTTTTGAGTGAAGATATTGCTGTACAGAAACCGGATACTAGGCTTTATCATTTTGCGTTGAGTGCTACGCAGAGCGATCCCTCTTCGGTGGCTATGATTGGAGATAATTTCTATACCGATATATTAGGTGCTCATGATGCAGGGTGGGATCAATATTATTTTAATCCACCTACCAGTCCGTGGGCGGGGAAGCATCTTCGTGAAGATTTTCCTTTCCATCCTACGGCAGAAGTAGCTTCCTTGAAAGAATTGCTTACTATATTTTAAAAAGAGCCCGCGTAGAAAATGTTTTTTTTCTACGCGGGCTCTTTTTAAATTTATTTGGCTGTGGAACAAGTATCGCTACAATCGCTGCAACTTCCTGAGCAGATACTAGAATTTTGTAATGCATCTGTTGTGGTGTAGGGCACAAGTTTCTTTGCACAATAGAGTAAAAGGTTTTGCACTAGATCGGTCCCTTCACTTTTATAAACCTGAATTCCATTCTCAACGAATAAATTTAATGCAAGCAGTTGAATTTGAGGGGCCAGTACATTACCAATGTCTAGCTCTCTCATCCGTTTAGTTATTTTCGTTCCTTGGGGAATAAGACTACTCCACGATGTAAAAATACAAGCATCGCTTAGAGAAGTTATTGAAGGATCGAACAGACAGACATCAGGAGTCTTACTAAAGCTCTCCGCGATGTGATTTTTATCGTAAACAGGTACAATGAGTTTCATGATCTTCTATTATTAGTCCGTTTTTAATTTTAATAATTTCGGTGGCCATATGTTTGGCTTCAAGTAAATCGTGAGTGACCATAATGCTAGTAGCAGAAAGATATTGATGGGCTTTTAGTATCTCATTTTGCAAAAGGCCGCGCATTTCTTGATCGATGGAAGAAAGTGGTTCGTCTAGCAATAGGATTTGCGGAGAAGAAGCGAGGGCTCGGGCTAGTGCGACACGTTGCTTTTGTCCTCCCGATAATTTAGAGGGCTTCTGTTGAGCGAAGTTGCTCATACCAAAAATGCGAAGCAACTCTTCTATTTTTGCTTTATCTTTTTTCTTTTGTGCAAAAGCTATATTTTCTTCTACGCTCATATTAGGAAATAGAGCTGACTCTTGAAACATATAACCGATGCTTCGTTGCTGAGGCTTATAATTTATTTTCTTTTGGGAGTCGAACCAAACATCATCTCCTATTTTAATAATACCTTCGTAGGGTGTGGTTAATCCTGCCAACATACGTAATAGAGTTGTTTTTCCGGAACCGGAGTGCCCCACCAAGCAGATGAAACTGCCTCCTGAGATTTCTTTCTCAATGTGTAGAGTTCGCTTTCCTTCGGAAGTGATCATTCTACATTTTAGATCAATGTATATAGAGGGTATCATGACTGCTAATTTGTTTTTTTGTGAATACTATAAACGATGGTTAATACAAGGAATGAGACAACGAACAAAATCAACGCATATTGATTGGCTTCTTTGTAATTTAGGGCCTGTACTTGGTCGTATAATGCGATGGATGCAACTCTTGTAGCACCGGGCATATTTCCCCCTACCATAAGTACAATACCAAATTCTCCTACTGTATGGGCAAAGGTCATCGTGGTTGCAATGATAATACTATTACGAATGTTGGGAAGTAGAACTCTTAAAAAGGTGGTCAGTCGCGATTTTCCCATTGTATATGCTGCTTCTTTGAGGCTTGGTGATAAGGCCATGAGCCCGTTTTGAAGTGGTTGAATCATAAATGGTAGTGAACAAAGAATGCTAGCTATAAGTATTCCGCTAAAACTAAAAGCTAAACGAACATTGAACCATTGTTCCATCATTTTTCCGAACCAGTTCTGTGGGCTATATGCTACAAGAATGTAAAAACCAAGTACAGTAGGCGGAAGAACCATGGGCATTGATATTAAAGCTTCAATTATTGCTTTCAATCGAAACTTTGAAAAAGCCAAGAAATAAGCAATGGGAAGCCCCAATAGGAACAAGATAAGTGTAGTCCAAAAGGCTAACTTTCCGGTGGTGATTAATGTTTGTATAAACTCACTGTTCATAAACAATTCTGCGTTATAAGGGGAAAAGATATCGCATATTAAAATAAAGTTGTTTTGTGAGAATCTTCTTTATAGAGACTGAGTAATTCTGATTCAGATAATGCTCGCTTCAGTAGATTCGATTTTAGCTTTACCTCAGAAAGTATTTCTAAACTCTCTTTATCAGTTAATTCGTACCCTTGGGCTGAAAAAAAGTTGCAAATAGCAGATCGCCCGCTATGTTTTCCAAAAACGAACGATTCTTCTTTGCGTCCGATACTCTTTGCTTCAAGAATTTGATAGGTAGAACGATCGTTAAGCATGCATTGGGTATGTATGCCTGATTCGTGGCTGATAGAGAATTTGCCGGTAATGGGCTTCATCCCGGAAAGAATTCGTCCGGAGGCTTTCTCTACTAAAGTCGAAAGTTCGCTTAAGTATTCAGTATGTATGTTAGTTTCCAATTCGCTGCTTAGTGCAAGAGCCATTACTAATTCTTCGAGTGCAGCATTTCCTGATCGTTCGCCTAATCCGTTAACTGTTACACTTGCTGCTTCTGCTCCTGAACATAACGCCATAAAGGTATTTGCAGTAGCCATACCTAGATCGTTATGCCCATGGAATTCAAAGTTCATAGTGGGATGCTCTTCTTTTAATTGATGGAACAATTTGTAAACAGTTAAAGGATTCATAATTCCTACGGTGTCGGCAATGCGTACTCTAGAAGT
>JAGPIY010000190.1 GCA_018054715.1 Bacteroidaceae bacterium | reverse complement strand
AGCATACCGCACCTACGATGCAACACAAACATTAGCATCCGTACAAGACGACTTAATCGCAGAAATGGTAAAAGACATTACAGAACAAATCTTTAATGCAACTGTTGCCAACTGGTAACCTAAAATCGAAAGCTATGAACACTAATGCAAAGCAGCTCTTGCACCTCGCGCAGCATCCCGAGGAGCTCAACCGAGATACGCTGTACACGCTACGTAACGTACTCACACGTTATCCTTACTTTACATTAGCACGCATCTTGTACTTGCATAATCTCTATCTTCTGCGCGAGCCCAGCTTTAACGAAGAGTTACGCCTTGCTGCACTCACAACTCCCGATCGCGCACGCCTTTTTGATCTCATAGAAGGACCTAAATACGAATCGAAAGTCGCTCAGCCTGTAAAACCTCAATCCTCTAACAAAACTCAATCGAAAGAGAATCCGGTAGATATCGATCAAGAAAGTCGAACCCTTACCCTTATTAATCAATTTTTACTTGGGTTGCCAGAGAAAGACACCCTTACCCCACTCGATCTAAGCGGAGAATACACTTCCTATGTATTAGAAGGCGAAGAGATACCTCCCATAAAAAGAGAGGCTATAAAAATAGAAAATCCTGCAATAAGTAACGAAGAAAAGGAAGAGAAAGCAGAAACGGAAGAAACCTTCTATTTAGAAGAATCGGAAGAAGAGGAGAACGAAATTGAAGTTTCGCAACCGATAGAAACTAAAAAGAGAACAAGATCAAAGAAGATTATTGAAGACGAAGAGGGTGAAAAAGATATCGATGAGAGCTATTTTACAGAAACTTTAGCTAAAATATATGTTAAACAGAAGCGATATGACAAAGCTCTTGAAATAATTCGTAGCATAAATTTGAAAAATCCAAAAAAAAGTGCTTACTTTGCAGACCAAATACGTTTCCTTGAAAAACTATTGCAAAATAACAAGTAAAAGAAATGGCTAACCCCCTCTTTTGAATCTTATTAGAGTTAAACTTAAAACGCCATAAATAAGAAACAAGGGCTAAAAAATATTAACATTTAAAACCGTAATAAAAAGATGTATTTACTTTTAATTATCCTCATCGTACTAGCTGCTATCCTGCTTAGTTTCGTGGTCCTGATTCAAAATTCAAAAGGTGGTGGTTTATCCTCTAACTTTTCATCTTCCAATCAGATAATGGGAGTACGTAAAACTACCGATTTTCTAGAAAAAGCCACATGGACACTCGCATGCACTATCGTTATTCTTTCGGTATCTACTGTATATGTAAGTACTAGCGCGCCTTCAGAAGAAGCTCCCGTATTGCTTAAGGATGCTACTGAAAATGCAGCTACCAATCCTTATAATGCACCTAAAGGCTTTAGCACTTCTACTCAATCGCAAACAGCAGGAGCAGCCTCAACTGGTGCAAACCAGTCGGCAAGCCAGGAAGCACTTCCCAAAGCAGCTGCGACAACTCCCGCAGAAGCGCCTGTAAAGAAATAAAAACTAATAAACGCTTCTAATGGAAACACTACACTTTAGCGTAGCCCATCATCCATTTTATATAACCGCACCGAATATCGATGCGGTTATATCACTTTTGCCCTCGTACCTTCCCTTCCTATTAAAAGAAGGAAATAAATCCATATCGACACAAACAGTCGATCCGATCTTCACATTTCAGCTCACCACAGAAAGTATTTCTACGAAAGCTCCACTTTATACAAAATTCAGTTGGGACGAAGCAGAATGCTCCGTATATCGAGATGAGACAGAGTATGCCTTTGAGGTTCAATACTCCTCTTCTTCGAAAAGTTTCCTCATGACTTGCGATGTTCTTTTTAAAGAAGGTAAGATGCAATGGCAAGAAAACGACACCTACTTTTCTTATGCCCTTGGGAACTTTCTCATGATGATGTATGCCTTTTCAACTGCTACCCGGCAAACGTTGCTAATGCATGCCTCCGTTATACTTCAGAATGGATACGGCTATCTATTTCAAGGCAAAAGCGGTACCGGCAAAAGCACTCATAGTGGTCTCTGGCTCGCACATATAAAAGGCAGCGAATTGCTAAACGACGATAATCCGGTTATTCGAATCATCGACGGGAAAGCAATAGTCTATGGTTCCCCATGGAGTGGCAAGACACCTTGCTATCGCAATGAAGAAGCTCCGATAGGATCTTTTGTACGACTAACACAAGCTCCCGAAAACAAAATAGAGCCGCAAAGTACAGCAAGTGCATTTGCCTCCATTCTCTCTTCTTGTTCCATCATAAAATGGGATACACGCATTCACAATGGAATTTGTGACACAATCAGCTTATTAGCCACCTCAGCTTCTGCCTACCACCTCTACTGCCTCCCCAATGAAGCCGCTGCACAGTTATCATACAGCGTCATAACGCACCAATAACTTCATGCAACACATCACTGTTCCCAATACAATTCTACTTCCGGAAGTCCACCAACTTTTACAAGAAGGACACACGGTAACTTTGCTGGTACGAGGGAATAGCATGAATCCCTTTTTAGTAGATCGGCGCGACAAAGTTATCATTGCTCCCCTCCCCCCTGATGGACCGATGATAGGAGATTTGCCATTAGCCTACGATCGTCAAAACCAACGTTACGTGCTGCATCGACTTATTCGGAAAGAAGGAACAAACTATATCCTTATGGGCGACGGAAACTTAAAAGGAACAGAAAGCATCTTGCCCGATGACCTAATTGGAATTGTTACCCACCTTCAACGAAAAGGCCGCACCTATTCCATACAAGGAAAATGTTGGCGAATCTATTCCATGATTTGGCTACAAGTTATGCCGATACGCCGAATCCTACTCGCCCTCTTTCGACGCATTTAAAACTATCACAACAAACAAAAACATACATCTATGAAACAGAAACAAGGATTTAACCTACGCCATGTAGGAAGCGAACATATCATCGTTGCAGAAGGGCTAGAAAATATTGATTTCTCGAAAATCATTTCACTCAACGACTCAGCCGCCTTTCTGTGGACTAAAGTAAAAGACAAGGAATTCACGATTAAAGATCTAGCCGAACTCCTTATCGAGGAATACGACATTGATGATGCTACTGCATCTACCGATGCCGAAGTCCTAGCCGAGAGTTGGGTAAAAGCCGACATCGTAGAAGTCTAAAATGAAAGACGCAGCCCCACGCCTACGCATATTGCTCCGATGGATGTGGCAAACAAGTCGCACACATCGCCGTCGCATCCTACTCAATTGTTTGCCGGGATTGCTCAGTGTAGGCTTCTCTCTACTCTTCATCTGGTGCAGTAAACGAGTCATCGACTGCGCTACCGGGCAATTAAACAGTAGCCTTTGGATAGAAGGTACTTACACCGCCATTGTACTTGTCGCACAAATTATTACCTCCTCTTTCAATACCTGGCTTACCAATCGCCTGCAAGTCGATGTAGCCAACCAGATGCGCCAAAATCTCTTTCAGCAAATGCTCAACTCACGTTGGGATGCACTGCAAGCTCTACATACAGGCGACGTCGTAAACCGTATCGAGCAAGACACTACACAGATAGTAACCTTACTCACCAGCACCCTCTCCAGCCTCATCACCTCCAGTGTGCAACTTTTAGCGGGTTTTGCTTTATTCTACTATCTCGACACCACAGTCGCTTGCGTCATTCTTGCAATTCTTCCCGTCTGCCTTTTATTCAGCAAACTCTATGTACGCAGAATGCGACGCTTTACACGTGAAATACGGCAAAGCGACAGTCAGATACAGAGTATTATCC
>JAGPIY010000189.1 GCA_018054715.1 Bacteroidaceae bacterium | reverse complement strand
CTCTGTAGCTTCATTATAAATTGTTCGGAATGTTCTAAGGTACATTGAGATAGTAGTAGAGCTCTTTCCTCTTTTTCTCATAAAGATTTCATAATCCTCCAGCCAATCTTTATTGATATCAATTAATGAGAGTTTTCCAAAAGCATGGCTCCTTCCGTCATTTTGAAATATCTCAAGAGATCTTTTCGCAAATGCATAATTATTAGAAGTCCCAATCTGGCCTCGTTTTCTGAGTTTTTCAATTGACTCTTGATAGAGAAAAGCAACATTAACCTCATCACCCTTTCTCATGGAAAGTTTTTTCTCAAATATTTCAAAGCTAAAGGTTGGAAGATCTTTTGCTATGCTTTGAGCCCTACTTAAGATAGCCTGTAGTTCAAGTTTAGTAGATTTGTCTTCATTTCTGGGTCTCTGCGTATTCCAGGTTCTCTCAAACTCAATCTTACTTAGATCATACTTGGTTGGATAAAGCTTTTGTATACGTGGATGCTGGGTAAATACCCTTAATTTTACTGGGTACTTGCCATTTGCCTTCTCTCTTCTTGTATCAAGAAAAATAGTAATTGTACAGTTGTTATTCATAGGATAGCATTTACTTTTCAAAGATAAGTCATTTGCATACTATTTGCATACAAAATATATAAATAAAACTAAATAACAATAAATAACGCTAAGTGGGATTGCTTATAATCAATAGTGGATATGAGTTATAACATATAACACAAAAACATAATAAGTATGATGTACTGCCTGGCAGGCAAGAGGTCGTCGGTTCGAGCCCGGTATTCTCCACTGGAATTTGAAAGGGTTTTGAGGCTTGGGCTTCGGAACCCTTTTTTGATTTATATTCAGCGCAGAAACATATTCGGAACATTTACATTTTCACTAACAGCATAGTATATCAATTTTCAGTTCATTATCTATATTCTAGTCAGCGATTTACTCAAAGCCCTATCTTACTTTGAATGCAATATGAATCATACAGATTATAATAATTCTTACTAAACTACAATTCCCAATAATATCTCCTTTTCATCCTTAGATTGTTATATTTGTGGGAATTTCTTTCATTTAACTTAAATCAATTCAAATGTCTAAATCAATTTTAATTATTACCCTGGGACTTTTTATCGGCACATTTACGGCTTGCGGTCCTAAAGAAACAAAAACAGAAACCACTGAACAAGTAGAAGTTACTACTACAACTACTACTGACACGACTTCTATGGAAGTTGCAGAAAAAGTAGTCTATCAATGTCCTATGGATTGTGAAAAAGGCAAAACATATGAGGTGATGGGTATCTGCCCTGTCTGTAAGATGGATCTTGCGAAAGTAGAGGAGAAGTAGCGCGCTGGCGTGTTAGCGCATTAGCAATTTAGAGTATTAGCTCGTTACTTAAAGAAGATTATTCAGTGGAAACTGGAGCACTCACCACTGGTTAACTGTTCCACTCACCACTGGTTAACTGTTGCACTTTATTTTTAGTTCGCTTCGCTTTTGACTTTAGTTCGCTGTGCTTTGGTCTTTAGGTCGCTGCGCTTTAGGCTTTGGGTCGCTGCGCTTTGGTCTTTAGCTTTTTACGTAAAAAAGATTAATTATTGGAAACTGGTGTATTTGTCACTAGTTCACTTACTGCTTTGGTCGTTGCGCCTTGGGCTTTAATAGCGCGTTGGTCCATTTGCCTTTTATGTAAAAAAGAACACGGGTTCCCGAGATAAAATTAGTTTCACTGTAGGGATAGGTCGCGACCTGTCCTTACAGTGAAACTAATTTTATCAACATATTTCTGTTAATTTGGTCTTTAGGTTTTTACGTAAAAAAAATTATTCAGTGGAAATTGGGGCACTCGCTACTGGTGCAATTTTTAATTAGATCCCTGCGCTTTGCTCTGGCGCATTAGGTAGTACTTTAATGATGAGCAATATTAAGAACAAGAGTTTCCAAGATAAAAGAATTTGCACTGTAAGGACACGTCGCGACCTGTCCCTGCAGGGCAAATTCTTTTATTAACATATTTCTGTTATTTTATTCTTTGGCTTGTCAGGTAAGAAAGATCATTCAGTACAAACTGGTGAACTTTGTATTTAGGTCGTTGCGCTTTAGGCTTTGGGTCGCTGCGCTTTGGTCTTTAGCTTTTTACGTAAAAAGATTATTCTGTTCAAACTGGTGCACTCATCACTAGTCAACTGCTGCACTTATCACTGGTGTACTTCTCGTCTTTTTTAAAATAATGACGAAATAATCGTCTAGTTTGACGAAATAATCGTCATATTTGTACCATGTTTCTGAACGCACATTCATGGTTTAGTCTTCGGTATGGGACGCTGTCCCCGGAGAAACTCGCTGATATCGCTGTGAGTCAAGGTATTAAAGCTTTGGCCATGACGGATATCAACAATACTTCGTGCGCCTTTCAGTTTATTCAGGCATGTGAGAAAAATGGTGTCAAACCGATTCTGGGTATAGAGTTTCGTCGGGATAACAAATTGCTGTACATCGGTATCGCAAGAAATGTGAATGGCTGGGCGGGCCTCTGTCGCCTGCTGTCAGAAGTTTCCATCGATGATATTGAACTGCCGGCATGTGCTCCTGAGATCCCCGATACTTATTTTATATACAGGACCTTCCCGAAAGAGATCACCACCTTCCGTTCAGACGAGTTTTACGGCATACGCCCGGAGGAAGTGAATACATTATACGCTTCGCACCTTCGAAAGCATATGGACAGGCTCGTGGCTTTTGCACCTCTTACTTTTGCGGATGAAGACGGTTGGAAAGTACATAAACTGCTGCGCTGCATCGATCTCAACATTCTGCTCACCAAACTTGAAAAGAGGGATCATGCGCCGAAGACGGAAGTGCCCATGACAGAAGCAGCCGTCAGAAAGGCTTTTGAAAATTTTCCTGCCATCATTGCCAATACAGAGGCCATCATAGATGACTGTTCCATCATGATGCTCGCCCACAACGACAATAATCGTAAGGCATTTACTGCTTCAGAAGCCGATGATCAGGTATTGCTCACTAAACTCGCAAAGAGTGGCTTGTCCAGAAGGTATCACAACAATGCCAAGGCTGTACAAAGAGTAAATTCCGAACTAAAGGTCATCCTCGAACTCGGCTTTTGCGCCTATTTTCTCATCACCTGGGACATCATAAAATATGCCCGTTCAGCAGGTTACTTTCATGTAGGGCGGGGTAGTGGCGCCAATTCTATCGTGGCATACTGCATGGGCATCACGGATGTGGATCCCCTCGAACTCGATCTGTATTTTGAAAGATTTATCAACCCACACAGGACCTCCCCGCCGGATTTCGACATCGACTTCTCCTGGGATGAACGGGACGATGTGACAGATTATATTTTTAAAAGATATGGCCGGGAACATACCGCACTGCTGGCTACCTACAACACTTTCAAAGGCAAGTCCATCATCCGTGAACTTGGTAAAGTGGTCGGACTGCCCGCCAAAGAAATCGACCTCATCGTGGATGAACCTTTCGCTTCTGACAAACATCATCCCTTCGCAGCACATATATTCAAGTATGGAAAGATGATGGAAGGTTTTCCGAATTACCTTTCTATTCATGCAGGAGGCATCCTAATCAGTGAAAAACCGCTATACGAACATACTGCTCTGAAACTAATGCCAAAGGGTTTTCATGTGACGCACTTCGATATGTATGGCGGTGAAGACTTACACCTGCATAAGTACGATATACTGAGTCAACGAGGACTTGGACACATCAAGGAGGCCATAGACATCATTGGTCGTAATCAAAAC
>JAGPIY010000034.1 GCA_018054715.1 Bacteroidaceae bacterium | reverse complement strand
GGGTTAATGGCACGGTGAACTACGATCCTCAGAGCCGTGTTAATACGTTTTCTCATGTGAATCATACATCGACTGATCCTCGTCTTGGGGTTTTACTCTGTATAAATGGCACGGGATGCCTGAATTCTTGGATGCGTCGTACGTTGTGTGCGGATGGACTTGACTATGAGGCGATGAATCTTTTAGCTGCAAAGGCTCCTATTGGCAGTGGCGGTATTAGCATTCTTCCTTTTGGTAATGGAACGGAACGAATGTTGGGTAATTCTCCTTCTTCGTGTTTGATCGAGGGGGTGAACTTTAATCTTCACGATCGAAGTCATTTATTGCGCGCGGCACAGGAGGGCATTGTCTTTTCTTTCCGTTATGGTATCGATATCATGCGTGAGATGGGGATGCAAGTGAATAAGATTCATGCGGGCATGGCGAATATGTTCCTTAGTCCGTTGTTTACACAGACTTTAGCCGGAGTTACCGGAGCGGTACTTGAGCTTTACGATACGGATGGTAGCGTGGGAGCTGCCCGTGGAGCCGGCATTGGGGTGGGCATTTATAAATCGCCAAAAGAGGCTTTTGCTTTTCTGAGTAGAAAGGCGGTAGTGGAACCCGACTTATTTGGCACTGAACCTTTTGAGGAGGCTTATCGTCGCTGGTTGGGGATATTGAATAAGACTTTGAATCGCAATTAATATATAAATTATGAGTACAAAACAGTATTTTCCTACAATTGGGAAAATTCCTTTTGAAGGAAAAGAAAGTAAAAATCCGATGGCATTTCATTATTATGATGCTGAAAAGGAGGTCTTGGGTAAACCCATGAAAGAGTGGTTGAAATTTGCTATGGCTTGGTGGCACACACTTTGTGCTGAGGGTGGTGATCCTTTTGGAGGAGCTACGAAGCAGTTTCCATGGGTGGGTGCGACCGATAAAGTGGAGGCTGCAAAAAATAAAGTAGATGCCGGCTTCGAGTTTATGGAGAAGATTGGAATTGAATATTTTTGTTTTCATGATATCGACTTGGTTGCTGAAGCTGCTACGGTGGAGGAATATGAAGCGAACTTGAAAGTAATTGTCGCTTATCTCAAGCAAAAGATGGAGACTACTAATATCAAGTTGCTTTGGGGCACGGCAAATGTGTTTAGCCATGCTCGTTATATGAACGGAGCGGCTACTAATCCTGATTTCGATGTGGTGGCGCGTACTTCGGTGCAGATAAAGAATGCGATTGATGCTACGATTGCGTTAGGTGGTACAAACTATGTATTCTGGGGAGGTCGGGAAGGCTATATGTCGCTCTTGAATACAGATCAGAAACGGGAGAAGGATCATTTGGCTCAAATGTTGCGTATGGCACGCGACTATGCTCGCGGTAAGGGCTTTACGGGTACTTTCTTGATCGAACCAAAACCAATGGAGCCAATGAAACATCAGTATGATGTGGATACTGAGACGGTGATTGGATTCCTGAAAGCTCATGGATTGGAGAAGGACTTTAAGGTAAATATTGAGGTAAACCATGCTACGTTAGCCGGACATACTTTTGAGCATGAATTGGCTGTGGCAGTCGATAATAATATGCTGGGGTCTATCGATGCGAACCGTGGTGATTATCAAAATGGCTGGGATACGGATCAATTTCCTATTGACCAATTTGAATTGGTGCAGGCAATGATGCAGATTATTCGTGCCGGTGGACTAGGTAATGGGGGTACAAACTTTGATGCGAAAACCCGTCGCAATAGTACGGATCTGGAAGATATATTTATTGCACACATTGCCGGAATGGATGCAATGGCACGTGCTTTGGAGAATGCTGCTGAATTGATGCAGAACTCTGAAATACCTGCAATGCTTAAAGCTCGTTATGCTTCGTTCGACTCTGGAAAGGGTGCTGAGTTTGAGGCCGGGAAACTTTCTTTTGAAGAACTTTACACACTTGGAAAAACAAACGCTGAACCCGCTCAAATCAGTGGCAAGCAGGAGTTGTTTGAAGCTATTGTAAATATGTATTGCAACTGATCTTTTCTCCGTTTGCTCTAGGGCAAAAATAAATTAGCGGTACGGCATTTTTAATTTTGCCGTACCGCTAATTTTATATTCTTACTTCTATTTTCGAAGAAATATCACTTTCTTTTTACGAGAAGGTGATATTCTTTTTATGAGAAGATTATTTGTTCAGTCTAGATTCACGTTGTTTTTGTAATGTTTCTTGTTGCTTCTGCATGTCTTCTAATTTCTGCATAAAGCTACTTTTCTTCTTAGGCTTTGCCGTATCTGCATACTTTTGCAACTGGGCTAGAATCTTATCGTCATCGATAAATCTGCGCATGAGAACCATGATGAGGATACTAATCAATCCGGAAAGGAAGTAATAATAGTTCAGTCCTGAAGCGTAATCGTTTAGCACGAAGATAAACATTACCGGCATTGCATACATCATCATCTTCATGCCCGGCATTTGTTGCTGACCGGTATCTTGCTGATTCATGTTGTATTTGGTATTTAGGATATTGGTTATCGTCATCAGCAAACAGAAAAGACTTAAGTGTGTTCCTAAAAAAGGAATGTGGGTGCTCCAATGGATGAGGTCATCGTACGATGAGAGGTCATTGGCCCAAAGGAAACTCTGTTGACGAAGCTCAATAGCTGTCGGCACGAACATGAAAAGTGCCATCCAGATCGGCATCTGCAAAAGTGTCGGTAAACAGCCGGACATCGGACTGACTCCATATTTGCTGTATATGGCCATCGTTTCTTGCTGTTTCTTCATCGCATCCTCCTTTCGCGGATATTTCTCAGCTAGTTTTGCGATCTCCGGTTTGAGTACACGCATGCGTGATGAAGAGAGATACGATTTATAGGTGAGTGGTTGTACCGCTAATTTGATGATGAGTGTCATCAAGAATAACACCATGCCCATTGAGAGACCGAGGCGTGAGAGCCAATCGAAAAGGTTGATGGTTATCCATTGGTTGATGGAGCGTAACACAGGCCAACCTAAATATACAAGTTCATCAAGGTCCAAACGTTGGTCACCGCTCAGGTGCTTATCGTAAGCTGCAAGAGTTTTATAATGGTTAGGGCCATAATACAGGTGGAATTTTGTAGGTTTCTTGCCGGTGGGGTCGAAAGCTGTTTTAGTTTCAGCAATGCACATTTTCAAATACCCGCTGCCTTCATTTTCCGCACGTGAACGGAGTAAGGTGGAATTGAAACCGCTTTCCGCGATCATTACTTGTGAGAAATATTGACTTTTAAAAGCGACCCACTTAAGCTCTTGCCCAAGGTTTAAGTCTTCGTTCTTCGATTCAGAAAGGTTGTCTACTCCTTTTTCTTTTATGTTGTATGAGATGTTGGAATAGTGGTTTTCATTTTTGTAAACACGTTCGCATTGGCGTAATTTCTGTTTCCACTGAAGTTTTGCTTCGGTTGTTGAAGGAAGAAATATTTGGCTCATGCCGACTGCCTGTACGGTGAAATCAACCATGTAATTATTCGCTTTCAACTTATAGGTGAAATCGATATAACTTTTCTCATTAGCCATTAGGCGCATTGTAACCGAACTATCGGTGGCATTGATGGCTTCAAATGTATAACGTGAGGTAGATAACGTGCCGCCTGAGTAGGGTAGATCGAAATTCAAAAGGCCATCTTCTTGGCCAACCAACTTCAAGGGTTGCTTTTCTTGATCGTTGTATTTTTTCAGAATAGCTTCTTTTACGGCTCCGCCTTTAGCTCCGATAGTCAACTTTACCAATTCGTTTTGCAATACGACGTCTTTGGCTTGTACTTTTAGGGCCGGATAGAAAAGTGCGGTAGTATCCATCACCGCATTTTTAACGGCCATTTCTTCTGCCTGCGCAATGCGGACAGAATCTTGGGTACGGCGCATGGCTACTTGACGTTCTACTAACGCTATTGAGTCCTGCTTCTGCTTTTCTTTGATTTGCTGTGCTGAGGGTTGGCTAAAGTACTGAAAACCGAAGAGTACAAGAGCCATCAGCGCAAATCCGATCATTGTGTTTTTGTTCATTCTGTGTGGGGTCTAACTTGCTTAAACAGAGGTGTTAACTCCGATAGAAAGGGGTGTTTTTAAGACGAATTTATTTATTCTTTTTATTCGCAATCGCTGCTTTGATGAACGAAAGGAATAAGGGGTGTGGCTTGAGTACGGTACTGCTATATTCAGGATGAAATTGTGTACCGATATACCATGTTAACTCAGGGATCTCTACGATTTCTATCAGGTCAGCCTCAGGATTAATACCTACACAACGCATTCCTGCTTTTTCAAATTCCTTGCGGTATTTGTTGTTGAATTCGTAACGATGACGGTGACGTTCTTGAATGTGTTCTTGCTGGTAAGCTTCATATGTTTTCGAGTCTTTCATAACCACGCATTCATAAGCTCCCAAACGCATCGTACCTCCCATGTCGGTAACAGCTTTTTGTTCCTCCATGATGTCGATCACATTGTGAGTCGTTTTCTCATCAATCTCTACAGAATTTGCATCTTTGTACCCTAGTATGTTGCGTGCAAATTCAATTACCATGCTTTGCATTCCAAGGCAAATACCAAAGGTTATTGCATTATTCTTGCGTGCATACTCTGCGGCAATGAATTTTCCTTCTACTCCGCGTGAACCGAATCCCGGGCAAATAACAATACCATCTAACCCTTTTAATTTTTCAGCTACATTTTCGGAAGTAATATTGTCACTTTGTATCGTAATGATTTTTACTTTATAGTCATTATAAGTAGCTGCATGATCCAACGATTCGAGAATCGACTTGTAGGCATCTTGTAGTTCTACGTATTTTCCTACCAAGCCAATAGTCACCACTTCCGTTGCATTGTCTCTGCGGTTAAGAAATTCGTGCCATCTCTTCAATTCAGGCTTTTCGCCAATAGGAAGTCCCATTTTGCGCAAAATCGTTACATCGAGATTTTGTTCTTGCATTTTGAGAGGTACTTCGTAGATACTTTTGCAATCTACGCTTTGTACCACTGCCCCTAGTTCGACATTGCAAAAAAGAGCTACTTTTTTGCGCATGTTTTCGTTAATCTCATACTCGGAACGTAGCACAATAACGTCTGGCTGAATTCCTAATGAAAGTAATTCTTTTACAGAATGTTGTGTGGGTTTTGTTTTTAATTCTTTAGCAGCAGCTAAGAATGGAACATAGGTAAGATGGATGCAAACTGCATTTTGTCCCAATTCCCATTTTAATTGGCGCATGCTTTCAAGGAAAGGAAGCGATTCTATGTCACCTACCGTACCTCCGATTTCAGTAATAACAAAGTCGTATTTGTATTTGCTACCTAGTAGTTTTACGTTGCGTTTGATTTCATCCGTGATGTGTGGAATGATCTGCACAGTCTTACCGAGATAATCACCACGGCGTTCCTTGTCAATTACGTTTTTATAGATGCGGCCTGTAGTAATATTGTTGGCCTTTGTAGTCTGTATGCCTAAGAAGCGCTCATAATGCCCTAAGTCTAAGTCAGTTTCACGACCGTCTACCGTTACGTAACACTCTCCATGCTCATATGGATTAAGAGTGCCTGGATCGATGTTGATATACGGGTCGAATTTTTGAATAGTAACACTGTAGCCTCTAGCTTGCAGTAATTTACCGATGGATGAAGAGATAATACCCTTACCTAATGAGGAAGCCACGCCGCCTGTTACGAAAATATACTTTGTTTCTGCCACGATAGTATAACTTTTTTAAGTTTCTATGATTCAGCTCGCAAAGTTACGAATTTCTTGCTAATATCCCATCGTTTTCTGGAAAAAAACAATAAAAATCAGCAAAACGTATCAATGTATTCTCTTTTTTAGAAAACCTCTCATAGATTCTATTTGAAAAATTGTATCTTTGTGCTCAAATAAAAAACAGCGCATCAATGAAAAAGTTACTTCTATTAAGCTTTTTAATTTTCTTTTCGGCACTTTCTATTACAGCTAGTTCTGTTAATTCTTTGCGCCGTGCATATTATGATGAAATTATTCCTGACTCTGTTTTTGCGCAACGATATGCGCGGCAGGTACGTCTTCGTTTGGATACGATATGGCAAAAAATCAATATTAGAGATACTAGTGAGGTGGAAAACCAACTCATTGATCCTGCTTTCGATAAGCTGTTTTTGCCTGTGACTTTTTATCGGACAGTGTTTCAACGTTATCATTTTAAATTTGAGCCAACGAAACTTTTTCCTGATACAACGAAGCAAAGTTTTTGGCTAGAGCGTAACGATTCTATTTATAAACGGCACGAAGCTACTCGTGAGTTTGTTGATCGATGTTTGTTCGAGCTTTATAAGCATCATCCGGAGACAATTGAAAAATGGGATTATCAAATTAATGCGCTTACAGTATATAATGTAGATAGGAAGAAATTAGAAAAATCCAAATCGGGTATTATGGATATCTTCACTCCCGAGGTGATGCCGGAAGCCAAAATGAGACCTTGGTCGGTGAAATTGGTAAGACCTCATCTATGGAAGCTTTCAGGGAATGGATCTATTCAGTTTTCGCAGAATCATATTTCGGATAACTGGTATAAGGGAGGAGAAAGCAATACTAATTTGCTAGCCAATCTTACTTTGAATGCCAATTATAGCGATAAAAACAGAATCCAATTCGATAACTCTTTTGAAGTGAAACTCGGTTTTAATACTTCCCCTTCCGATACATTGCATGAGTATCGAGTAAATACGGATCTCTTTCGCTTAACGAGTAAATTGGGTGTGAAAGCTCGTGAGAATTGGTATTATACGATATCAACACAATTCTATTCCCAATTCTTCTCGAATTATGCTACTAACTCTAATGTGCGTAATTCTGCCTTCCTTACACCTGCATATCTTACTGTCGGTCTTGGTATGGATTATAAAAAGAATACGAAAAAGGCGACGTTATCTGTGTTGATGAACCCGATTGCTTATAATTTGCGTTTTGTGACGGATAAGAATATCGATGAAACTCGTTTTGGTATTAAGGAAGGAAAGTTTTTGCTTCAGACTTATGGTTCCGAGTTGACAACTAACTTTACTTGGAAGATTACTTCATACATTACTTATACTTCTCGTTTGTATGGTTTTACGAATTATGAACGTTCTGAAGGCAGCTGGGAAAATACGATTAATTTAGTACTTAATAAGTATTTCTCTACACAGTTCTTTTCGCATGTCCGCTTTGATGACAACGTAACGAAAACAGAGGAAAATGATACTTATTTTCAATACAAAGAGATTTTCTCATTCGGTATTTCTTATGCTTGGTAAGAAACTTATTTGATTTTCGGTATTCTCTGCATTGATGCACGATTGACATCGATATTATAATTTGTACAGAGGATAAAAAACTGTGGATCGACGTCACGTCGATCCACAGTCACAACACAAACACAAAATAAAACACGACAAAACTACTTGCAATAATCGGTTGTCAATCTTATGATTGAGGATAAGATTTTCTCTATTCACATAGAGATTTCTCTATCCCGACTATTACATTCACTAGTTTGTATGCAAACTTTATTTTGCAGTTTTTATGTTTAATATTTCTGTCAGTTTTTCATTTATTCTTATTGAATACCTTTTTCGCGTAGCTTGCATTGCCAAGCCCATGCAGAGCGAAGAGTATCTTCGGTAGAGGTTTCGGCTTTCCAACCTAGCTCGTTGTTCGCTTTGTCTGGATTTGCCCATACCTTCTCGATATCACCTACGCGACGAGGTGCCAGTTTGTAGTTTAGTTTCACTCCGGTTGCTTTTTCAAAAGTATGAATTAACTCGAGTACTGAAAGTCCATTTCCAGTACCGATATTGAATACTTCCACACTTTCTTTTTGCTTATTATTTATAATGCGGTCAATTGCAATAACGTGTGCCTTTGCAAGGTCTACCACATTGATGTAATCGCGGATGCAAGAACCGTCGGGAGTGCCATAGTCGTCACCAAATACACTTAAACATTCACGAATGCCCATTGCAGTTTGAGTGAGGAAAGGAATAAGATTTTGGGGAACGCCATTAGGCAATTCGCCAATTAGTGCACTTGGATGTGCGCCGATAGGATTGAAGTAACGTAACAAGATCGCTTTGATAGGTGAACCAGAAGTGATGGTGTCGCGTACGATTTCTTCGTTTATCTGTTTTGTATTTCCATAAGGAGAAGTTGCTGGTTTTGTCGGAGTTTCTTCAGTTACAGGAGGACAATCAGGTTCACCGTATACGGTGCACGAAGAAGAGAAAATAATTCCATCTACGTTGTATTTTGGCATCAGCTCAAGCAAGTTGATAAGCGATACAATATTATTGCGATAATAAAGCAAAGGTTTCTGTACACTTTCACCGACAGCTTTGCTGGCTGCGAAATGAATAATTCCTTTGATTCCGGTATATTTCTTGAATACGTTCTCTAAGCCTTCCTTATTGCAGCAGTCTAGTTCAACGAACTCTGGACGGATACCGGAAACGGCTTGAATGTTATCCACCACATCGGCACTAGAGTTAGAAAGGTTGTCGATGATAACCACTTCATAACCACTGTTTTGTAGCTCGACTACGGTGTGTGAACCAATGTAACCGGTGCCACCAGTTACCAATATTCTTTCTTTCATAATTCGCGATATGTTTGTAAAAAGTCTTATTTAATATGTTAATGATGCGCAAAGATAAAGCTTTTCTGTTGAAGCACAAAAAAAAATGCATTTTTTTTTGTGCTTTATGTTACTAAGCATTTTAGTCTATTCTAATAACCGATGATTCGATTGTATAGTTCTTTTAAGAAAAACGATTCCTTATGAAACCACTCCGCTAAATCCCATAAAAGCCATAGCTAAAAGTCCCGCTGTAAGGAGTGCAATAGGTATACCTCTCATGACAGCAGGTACGTTGACCCGCGAGAGTTGTTCCCGCATTGCAGCAAATAGAACTAATGCTAGTCCAAAGCCTACTGCAGTGGCAAAAGCAAATACCACTCCACTTAATAGAGAAGGTTGTAAACCTTGGGCATTGTAAGTCCCGTTCCCTACTAAAATAGCAACCCCTAGTATGCAGCAATTAGTTGTGATCAGGGGAAGAAAAACGCCTAGTGCTTGATAAAGTTCGGGCGATACTTTTTTAAGTATAATCTCTACCATTTGTACTAATCCTGCAATAACTAAGATAAACAGGATTGTTTGCAAGTATTCGAGCTTCAATGGTATCAATAGATAATGCTGCAAAAGGTACGTTACGATAGTAGATAGTGTCAGTACGAAAGTAACAGCTGTACCCATACCTATGGCGGTTTCTACTTTTTTGGAGACCCCTAGAAATGGACAAATACCCAAAAACTGCGACAATACGATATTGTTGACAAAGATTGCCGAGATGAGAATTAAGAGATATTCCATAATCGATTATGCTTTTTTGAGGTGGTTGATAAGGGCAATAAGATATCCTAGGGCAATGAAAGCTCCCGGTGCCAGAATGAAAATCAACATGCCGTAGTTTTCAGGAAAGATTGTATAACTGAATATTTTACCTGTGCCTAGCAATTCACGGGTAGAGCCCAGTAATGAAAGTCCGAGCGTAAAGCCCAATCCAATACCCAACCCGTCGAGTGCCGACTGCCAAGGTCCATGTGAAGCTGCGAACGATTCGGCACGCCCCAATACGATACAATTTACTACGATGAGCGGAATAAATAATCCTAAGGTTTGGTACAATCCGGGAAGATAAGCTTGCATCACCAGTTGTAAAATAGTTACGAACGAAGCGATGATAACGATGTAAGCAGGAATCCGTATTGCGTCCGGAATTAAATTTTTCAGTAAAGCAATCGCCGTATTCGAGCAGATGAGCACAAAAAGAGTTGCAACTCCCATGCTAAAGCCATTTATCGCAGAAGAGGTAGTACCCAATGTAGGGCACATGCCAAGCAACAAAACAAAAGTCGGATTCTCTTTAATAATCCCGTTTATTATGATTTTAAAATTATTCATGTGCAGCTCCTTTCCATGCTTGTGAACTAGCCCCCGAATTGCCATCGGTAGGTGTCGATTTCTTTTCTTTTTGTGCTTCGTAAACTTGGTACGCCCGGTTTACAGCGCGAAGGAAGGCTCGAGAAGTAATGGTAGAACCCGTTATTGCGTCTACCTCGCCTCCGTCTTTGGTTACTTGAAGTGGTTTTTCGCCCGGCTTTTTACCAATGATATCGCCTTTCTGTCCTTTCTTAAACCATTGTTCTGCTTTGCTGCCGAGTCCGGGTGTTTCTTTGTGTGCCAGCAACGTGTAATTAAGGATCACCCCTTCTTTATCGAAGCCGACAAGAACTTTTAACTCTCCGCCGAATCCTTTTGGGTCGGCACTTTCTACTGCTGCACCGGCTGACTCTCCTTTGAGTGTAGCCGGATAAATTACATAAGTACTGCTTTCTACTTTTACGGTATCCGGCTTTTTAGTAGGGTCGTTATCGTGAGTTCCGAGTACTTCATCGATAGCGAGAGTAAGCTTGTCAGCTTTTGCTTTTGCAATGGGCTCTTGAGTTTCTTGGTTGATCCAAGCTAATAAAGCGACAGATATCACAGTGATTCCGGTAAGGGAAATAACCATATTGGTGAAGGTGGATTTTAATTTTTTCATACCTTCGCAGCCTCCTGACTGCCAAAACGTTTGGGTTTACAATACATATTGATTAGAGGAGTGAATGCATTCATTATTAAAATCGCAAACGAAACACCTTCGGGATAAGCACCAAAACTTCGGATAAGGATAGTGAGGAAGCCAATCATCACACCATAAATAAGCTGTCCTTTGTGTGTCATCGGCGAAGTTACATAATCTGTGGCCATGAAGATTGCACCGAGCATCAACCCTCCGGTAAAGAGATGCATCAATGGAGATGCGTACGTGTTGGGAGCCATTATGTGAAGAATTCCACTGAATGCAGCTGCACCGACAAAAATGCTAACTGGGATGTGCCAAGTAATAATTCGTCTCCATAATAAATACATTAAACCGATAAGCAGAGCCAAAGCAGAAGCTTCGCCCATAGAGCCTCCCATGTTGAATCCAAGGAAATAATCCCATATATGTTTGGTCTGTGCCAGCATCCCTTCCATATCTCCTCCTTTGGCCGCCGCCTTCATCAGTGCTAGGGGAGTGGCACCAGTTTCTGCGTCAACGTATTGAGTTAGTTGTAACGGTTTAGGCCACGAAGTCATTTGTACAGGAAAGGAAATGAGCAAAAAGACACGAGCAGCTAGAGCAGGGTTGAATAAGTTGCAACCGAGCCCGCCAAACGACATTTTTACCACCGCAATGGCGAAGAATGAACCGAGAATGATGATCCACAAAGGTAAATTTGACGGTAAGTTCATCGCTAGGAGCACACCCGTTAGTAACGCAGAACCATCGCCCAGTGTCTGCTTTTGACTTTTAAATAAATACTTTACAAGTAACCATTCGAAGAGCAGACAGCAGCTGACCGAAGTGGCCGTTACAATTAAGGCACCCAATCCGAATGTCGCAAAACCTACTAATAAGGCCGGACAAAGGGCAATAAGCACGCCATACATGTTACGTGAAATGCTGTCTCCGGAATGGATATGTGGGGAAGAAGATATATGAAGCATTTTCCGAATCTTTTTTAGTTATATGATTTTCAATGATTCTCAGAAATTATTTTTTGCAGTACGTTGTCGAAGGAGTGCTCCGACTTTGCTCTTTCCAAGGCGACAGAAGTCGAGTAGCGGTCGATGAGCCGGACAAGTAAATTGGCAGCATCCACATTCGATGCATTCCATCACATGCAAGCGTTCAAGTTCCTCCCAATCGTTTTGATCGGCTACGATGGAAATTAAGTAAGGTTCCAACCCTATTGGGCAAACACCGATGCATTTGGCACAGCGGATGCAGTTTTCAATTGGTTGGCGGAGACTTTCAGTTTCATTGAAAACAAGTACCCCTGATGAACCTTTGGTGATAGGAGTGTCGAAATTAGTTAGCGAACGTCCCATCATCGGACCTCCTGCAATGAGTTTGCCCGTATTTGTAGGAATACCGCCACATGCTTCTAGCAAGGCACGCATTGGAGTACCGAGACGGGCTAACAGATTCGATGGAGTAGTGATATCTTTACCTGTTACGGTAACTACTCGTTCGATGAGCGGTTTGTTTTTTTGTACCGCTTCGTATACCGCAAAGGCAGTACTGATATTTTGTACTACAGCTCCGGTGCTGATGGGTAGAGCACCCGGTGCTACTTGTTTGCCGGTAATAGCCTCAATAAGTTGTTTCTCACCACCTTGAGGGTAGCACATCTTAAGCCCTTGTACTTGGATACCCGAATATGCTGTCGCCTTCTCAGTCAGCAGTTTGATTGCATCAGGTTTATTGGCTTCAATGCCGATGACAGCCTGAGTTACATTCAAAACTTTCATTAATAAAGTCACTCCTACGAGAATTTCTTCACTTTTCTCAAGCATCAGTTGATGATCGGCTGTGAGGTAAGGTTCGCATTCCACTCCGTTGATAATGAGAATCTCTGCTTTAGAGCCGGGAGGAGGAACTAATTTAACATGCGTCGGAAAGGCAGCTCCACCCAT
>JAGPIY010000188.1 GCA_018054715.1 Bacteroidaceae bacterium | reverse complement strand
TCGCATGCTGCTTTAATCTGGAAATCTTCTGTGTCGCTTTCATTATAATGTTGAAAGAAGATTACCGGATTGGATAACTCATTTACCATTAGCTCGTGTACTAAGGCTCGGTGTTCTCCAAGTCGGTTCGGATGATTGCTTTGCGAAAGAATTACTGTTTCGGGATGCGATTTTAAGCAGGCCAATACCTCCTCGTTTAGTGCCATATAAGGCAAAAACAAGAATTTTAGTTCCGCCTCGCACAGATTCATCGCTTGTAACATCGAATAGCTAAATGCCGGCCAAGTACCTTCTTCTCCGGTCCATGAATTGGCATCAACTACGTATTCTATTCCGCTAGGGCGATTTTGAGGTAGAGCATTCCCCGTATAGAGATAATCCGGATGGAAGTTCGCCTTCAAATCAGAAAGATTCCCATCCAATCGTAATGCAAAAACCACGGGAAGATGATCTCCTCCGATGTTGCGTACTGCTTTTGTGATTCGGCGAGTAGGGTGGAGGTAGTTGAATGTACTAGCTTCTACTCCGGGGATGTAAGGATGGTTTTGGCGAGTTAAGATATAGTCGCGTAGCTTACGCGCCACAGGAATCTCCTTTTCAGGGGCTTCGCTCAATGATACGCGGATTGTGTCACCCAGTCCATCACTTAATAATGCGCCAATGCCGAGAGCCGATTTAATACGGCCGTCTTCTCCATCTCCCGCTTCAGTCACTCCTAAGTGGAGAGGAAAGTCCATATTTTCTTGTTCCATCACGGTCGCCAGTAAACGGACTGTACGTACCATGACTACGGTATTTGATGCTTTAATAGAGATCACCACATCCGTAAATTCTTCTGCCACACAAATGCGTAGGAATTCCATGCACGATTCCACCATTCCCTCAGGAGTGTCACCGTAACGCGACATGATTCGGTCGGAAAGTGAACCATGGTTTACCCCAATGCGAATAGCCGTATGGTTCCTTTTGCAAATTTGCAAGAAAGGAACAAAGCGTAAGCGGATCTTTTCAAGTTCTTGCGCATATTCCTCGTTGGTATATTCAAGAGTTTTGAATGTACGTGCCGTATCGACATAATTGCCCGGATTAATGCGTACTTTCTCCACATATTCTGCCGCAACATCTGCAACTTTGGGGTTGAAATGCACATCCGCTATAAGAGGTACCCAGCATTTTTGTTGGCGTAGTTCTTGGTTGATGAGTTTCATGTTTTCGGCTTCACGAACCCCTTGTGTAGTGAAGCGTACATATTCACCGCCCGCTGCTACGATACGAAGAGTTTGGGCCACGCAAGCTTCGGTGTCCAAGGTAGAAACATTAGTCATCGATTGCAATCGAATCGGATAATCCCCACCCATAGTGGTAGCACCGACATGTACTTCGTGAGTAGGGCGGCGCGAATAGTTGAAAAGATCCATACTTATAATAGAATAGAAAAATCCCGAAAGAGGGCTTCTCCGTTTTAGTTCGTTTTAAACTTGTATTTTATTTCCGAAAGATCTACATTTGCTTTCTCAATTTTGCGCTTTAGTCCCTCTTTATAGTTTGCCAGTTTGGTTGCGATAGCCGGATTACTGAGCGCTAGCATTTGCACAGCAAGAATAGCTGAATTTAAAGCACCATTGATAGCAACAGTAGCTACAGGAATACCCGGAGGCATTTGTACGATAGCCAAAAGAGCATCCATTCCATCGAGTGTAGCATTGATAGGCACCCCGATAACCGGAAGTGTGGTATTTGCTGCAATAACTCCCGGAAGAGCTGCTGCCATACCTGCTGCTGCAATAATTACGCGAATGCCGCGTGCTTCAGCCTGTTGTGCAAATTCTTCTACCGCAGCTGGAGTACGATGTGCAGAAAGTGCATTTATTTCGAAAGGGATCTCCATCTCGTCGAGGAGGATAGCAGCCTTTTCCATTACTTTTAAGTCGGAAGTGCTGCCCATAATGATGCTTACAATAGGAGTCATATTGGATAAATGTTAAAATAAGTCATAAAAAAAGAGGCCTATACCCAAGAAGATGCAGATGAAGCCTATACCGAATCCCATGATGACCTCTGTGATGGTATGGTGCTTTAAGATGATGCGTGAAGACCCTAAAGCACCGGCTAGAAGTAAAAAGAACGAAAGCCAGCCCAATGGATTGTAGTTGAATAATGCACTAAAGATGATTAGTCCGCCTACTACTCCTCCCATTGCTGTCATGTGTTCCGAAATCTTCCATTCAAAGTTAGCTAAGATGCTAAAAATCATCGACAGCAAGGAGCCTAAGATAATGCCGTTCATATAACGCGGCAAGAGTAATTCATTCATTAACAGCAGGCAAGCCACATAGTTAATGATATAAATCAGGTATGGAGTATAGCGTCGTTCACGAATATGAAAAGCTCCGATTCCCCAGCCATTCGCTTTTCGTAGTACGAAAATACAAAAGGATGGAATTAAAATTGTGAAAGCCAAGACAACGCACAGTACAAGAAGTTGGTAGCTCCAAGGCAACAATAAATTCAGATAAGTGAAGAAAAATAGCACCATGAACGACAAGAAAGGCGCCATGAAAGGGTTGAATAGTGCTGAAAGCAGTTTCATACCCGTATAGAGACGTCGATCAAGCATAGTTTTCATACGAAATCTTTTTTAAAATAATCAGTGAAATCATTAATTTCGGCGCATTCGTGCCACCGGTAATCCTAGCTGCATTCGGTATTTTGCTACCGTACGTCGTGCAATCGGGTATCCTTTTGTCGTTAGAATCTCGCAAAGTTTGTCATCAGTAAGTGGCTTTAGTTTATCCTCTGCTGCAATAACCTCCGAAAGAATTCGTCGAATCTCACGTGAAGAAATCTCTTCACCACTCTGCATCGTGAAGCCGTCGCCGAAAAAGAAGCGTAATGGATAAATGCCGAAAGGCGTTTGTATCCATTTACTATTGCTCACTCGTGAAATGGTACTAATGTCGAGATCCGTAATTTCAGCCACATCCTTTAGAATCATCGGTTTTAGCAACGCTTCTTCGCCTTCTTCGAAGAAAGGGCGTTGTAAATCAATGATCGCCTTCATAGTGCGGAGTAAAGTCTGTTGTCGTTGTTTAATCGCCTCAATGAAACCTTGTGCTGCATCTATTTTCTGTTTTGTAAACGAAAAAGCAGCCTTTTCCGAAGCTGATAAGGTTGGTTTTTCCTCATGCTCTTTGAGCAGTAAGCGAAAATCATTATTCAAGAAAAGCATCGGTATGTTATAATCGTTGAGGGAAAGTATCAACTCTCCCTCCTCATCGAATTCCAAAAGGAAATCCGGCACTACTAATTGTGATGATTTTCCCAAGACTTCACCCAACGCATTTCCCGGACGAGGATTCAAGTGAGTCAAGTCGCTAATTACTTGTCGGAACTCTTCATCATCGAGCTGTAAACTATGTTGCAATCGATCCCAATGCTTACGCGTAAACAATTCATAGTAACGTGTTAATGCTTTTATTTCTGCTTCTTTAAACTTTATTTCATTAGGCGTTAAGGAAGAAGTCGGTCGTGCTTTAATTTGAAGTAACAAACATTCTTGCAATGATTGTGCTGCAATGCCGGTAGGTTCTAGTCGTTGAAGAATTTGTAGTATCGATCGTAACTCTGTCGGTGAGGTTTCAATATCCATATAGATAGCCAATTCGTTCGATAAATCATCGAGCGATTTGCGTAACAGACCATCGTCGTCAAGCGAACCTATTAAGTACTCTGCTAATTCTTTTTCGCGTTCTGTTAATTTCTGTTCCCCGAGTTGCTCTTTAAGCTTCTCATAGAAAGA
>JAGPIY010000187.1 GCA_018054715.1 Bacteroidaceae bacterium | reverse complement strand
GGAAATGCCCGTGAATACGGGACTCATTGGCTCTATCTTCGAACGATAGGCCATATCACTACGTAGTCGGGTTTGGAAAAATACCAGATTTACCCCAGCTTTCTTCAAAGCTTCCAGTTGCTCTACGAGTGCCTCCTTTTGTGCTACCATTGTTTCCGGAGAAGTAGCTTTTATTTTAGGCCAGTCTAAACCGAACAACGTAGTGACCCATGCCCCCCGTACTTCACATTTTGGGAGAGAGTCGCGGGCTATAGTTTGACCTTGTATGCTAGTGGATAAACTTATTAATAAGCTAAATACGAAAAGAGGTCGAAGAAATGGCATGTTCTTTTGATTTTGGCACAAAAGTACAAAAAAAAGCGGGAAATGAAACCGTACTTATTTTTTTATTCTTAAATTTGTGGTCTAAACTTAAAAATAGCAACAAAAATGATCACTTTTTGCATCTGCTTGCTTGCTCTAATAGCAAGCTATTTTTTGTATGGAACGTTTGTCGAACGTATTTTTAAACCAGATCGAGCGCGAGTAACAGCTGCTACCACAAAGTATGATGGGGTAGATTATCTACCCTTACCTACGTGGAAAGTTTTTATGATTCAGTTTCTGAATATTGCCGGCTTAGGTCCGATTTTCGGAGCAATTATGGGAGCTAAGTTTGGTACTGCTTCTTATATTTGGATTGTGTTGGGGTGTGTTTTTGCAGGAGGCGTACACGACTATCTTTCAGGTATGCTTTCTTTGCGTAACGACGGAATCAGTTTACCCGAAATTATTGGCAAGTATTTGGGGTTGACCACCAAGCAAGTGATGCGCGTGTTTACTATCATTTTGTTGATATTGGTCGGTGCTGTGTTTGTTTCCGGCCCTGCTGCACTATTAGCTAAGTTAACACCCGATTATTTGAATGTGTATTTTTGGATCGCGGTAGTATTCGTTTACTATGTATTGGCTACCTTATTGCCTATCGATAAAATCATCGGTAAAATATATCCGCTTTTTGGTGCAGCTCTTTTGTTTATGGCAGTAGGAATATTGACCATGTTGTTTGTGAAACATCCTGCGTTGCCCGAATTCTGGGACGAAGGGGGGATGGCTAGTTTAATGCCTGAAGGGCAACCTATTTTCCCTTTGATGTTCATCTCAATAGCCTGTGGTGCAATTTCCGGTTTCCATGCCACACAATCACCGCTTATGGCACGTTGCATGAAGAACGAGAAGTTGGGGCGTCCCATCTTTTACGGAGCAATGATTACCGAAGGTATCGTAGCTTTGATATGGGCAGCTGCCGCGACTTACTTCTTTCACGATTCTCCGGATAACTTACTGGTTACAAATGCTGCATTAGTGGTAGATAATATCACAAAAAGTTGGCTTGGCTCTTTTGGAGCTATATTAGCTTTGTTAGGAGTCATTGCCGCTCCTATCACTTCGGGCGATACCGCTTTGCGTTCGGCACGGTTGTTGGTTGCCGACTTTCTGCATTTAGAGCAAAAAGGTATTGCAAAGCGCTTGCTAATCAGCGTGCCTATTTTTGTAGTCACTCTTCTTATTTTGCTCTATAGTCTATCCGATAAAGATGGATTCAACTTGATTTGGCGATATTTTGCGTGGGCGAATCAAACTTTGAGTGTGTTTACTCTGTGGGCGCTTACTGTTTGGATGTTTTTAACTCGACGTTATTATTGGGTGACGATGGTACCTGCTGTATTTATGACTTGTGTGTGCACAACTTATATTTTTATTGCTCCTGAATGCTTTAATTTTAATGCTTCTTTATCGTATATCGGAGGCGGCGTTTGTGCTCTTGTTTCACTAATTTGGTTTGCTTTTTGGGCACTACGTGTCGGAATTAATAAAAGAATAAAAGAATGAATAGAAAATATCGTAAGTCGACTATTATTACAATAGTCCTTTCTCTTTATGTCACGGTGATGTGCTTTTTTATTGCCCCCCGCAATCAAGATATTTCGCTTTTTGAGAAAATTACAGTCGGCATCGTTTCGTATGCCGCAGTGATACTTTTGTGTTTGTTGTTGCGGAAGAAAGAAAAGGCACAAGCAGCGAACAAAAATCAAAAGCCGGAAAAATAAATTTGTTGCCGGGCATTTTTAATTTGTTGCTGAGTAAATTAAAAAAGAAGCAGAACTTCTGGGAAAAAAGATGCTTATGTCTTGATTAAGAGATGCTTATCTTTTTGTCGAGAGATGCTTATGTTTTGGTCAAGACATAAGCATCTTTTTTTTAAGTCTCCGTTTTGCTGTTTTTTCTTGCTGTTCTAAAGAATCATAGAATAACCCTTCACTCTTCAGTTTTCGATATAACCCATTGAACTATAATGTTTTGATCCTGAATAGTTGCTAAAGTGAAACTCTTCAGGATTTTTGAACAGATAAGGGAGAATGTAAAGATTCTTGCCTTCAAGCTGAAACATCCTGAAATATCCTGAAACATCCCAAACGGGATCTTTCAGGGTTATTTAGTTGTCAATTACAACTTTATACTGATCCTGAAAGATGAAGGGTATAAGTCGAAATAGACTGGTGGATGCCTCATAAGCGCAAAACGCTTACGAGGATCGAAGGTTGAGAACGACGATTATAACTTGATCGTCTTCTTTTTTCCACTTGATTCGCAGCCAAAACGGTTCACGCTAGTAACTACGTATTTGTATTGCGAGATACCATCCTGATAAGGTAACTTATAATAGATAGATGGCGTAATTGCTACAATCTTAGAAGCATCGTTCAAGTTAACCGATTCTTTTTTGGTAAAGCGATATACGCAATAATATTGTGGAACTTCGCTAGCTAATTTTACGTTGGGCGCTTTCCAGATTAAGATATATCCATCTTCCGTCCAAAGCGTTTTTACGCCTTTTACATTGCTCGCTTTGAGGTTTTTAAGCTTAGGAGAAATAGGAGGTATAGCCAAATAACGATTGTATTCGCGCTCCAAAGCAGTATAGATATTCCCCGGATTTTCTAGTAGTACTTTACCACTCCAATAGCAGTTGCCACCTATGCTTGCCCAGTGACGTGAAAGAGCAATTTTGCGAGGAAATTGATTTGTGTTTGGGTTCTCAGGGTCGGCCGCTTTTGCCGAGCGATCTACATCTTGCCCGATATAAAGTGGACAGTTGTACGAATTTTGAGACCACCATTCTATCAGCGTAGTATAGTCGGCTGCCTTGTGCCCCATTTCCCAATAAAGCTGAGGAACTACATAATCAACCCATCCGTATTTCATCCACAATAGCACATCCGCATATAGTTGATCGTAGTTTTGCAGTCCGTTGGTTTTGCTTCCTATCTCGCCTTCTGTTTTCTGATTGTGATAAATGCCAAAGGGTGATACTCCGAATTTCACGTACGATTTTGTTTCGTGAATAGTCTCGTTCAGTTCCTGCATCAACATATTTACGTTATATCGACGCCAATCGTCGATCGCTGTGCCAAAGGTAGCCGCTCCATATTTTTGAAACGTCGCCAAGTCGGGAATCTCCTGGCCGGCTGCAGGGTAAGGGTAGAAATAATCGTCGATATGAATGCCGTCTACGTTATAGCGTTGTACAATATCTTTTACGATAAGGTTGATGTATCTGCGACATTCCGGAATACCCGGGTTGAAGAAAAGTTTATTGTCGTATTTGAAAAACCACTCAGGATGCGTGTTATAAGGGTGCTTTTGAGCTAAGTTGGTGTTCAAATTTAGTTGTGCACGGTAGGGGTTGATCCAAGCATGGAATTCCATACAGCGTTTGTGGCATTCCTCAATCACAATAGCCATTGGGTCGTAACCCGGATTTTCGCCTTGTGTACCGGTTAAGAAGCGGCTCCATGGCTCATAAGGAGAATCG
>JAGPIY010000033.1 GCA_018054715.1 Bacteroidaceae bacterium | reverse complement strand
TTACTGGTATATAATCAACCTGTATTCGATGTACTGGTGACAATGAATGAGCTCAAGGATCTAGATACACTCGACTTTTGCCGTACTGTAAAAATAGATAAAGAGTTCTTTAAAAGTCGCATGGAAGAGGTAAAGAACCGTTCAAAGAATCCAGGATATTCACGCTATACCCCACAAATATTCCTTTCATTACTTACGGCTGAAGAATGTGGCGTATTGCAAGAAAAGCTTTTTAAATTTCCAGGTTTCGAGGTACAACAACGTAACATTCGAGAATATTCTTCAGGACTCGCTGCACACGTATTGGGCGATATCGGCGAAATCAGTTCAAGAGAGCTAGAAAAAGATTCTGATGAATATTATAACCCCGGAGATTACATCGGAAAGTCAGGACTCGAACGTTATTACGAAAAACAATTGAGAGGCACTAAAGGAGTACAAATTCTGTTACGCGACGTAAGAGGACGTATTAAAGGTCGCTACATGAACGGCAAATATGATCAAGCGCCAAAACCCGGACAAGATCTTGTACTCGGACTTGACAATCGACTACAAGAACTTGGAGAACGCCTTATGCACGGAAAAATAGGTGCAATTGTAGCCATTGAGCCCAAAACGGGAGAAGTGCTTTGCATGGTATCGTCTCCTACTTACAACCTAAGAGAGATGGCGGGTAAACAACGTCGAAAGATATTCTCACGCCTCTTTCTTGATCCTACAAAACCACTCTATAATCGTGCGATACAAGGAGTATATCCTCCGGGGTCGACTTTTAAACCAGCGCAGGGACTCATCTTCCTACAAGAAGGAATCATTACCCCCTCTACAGCTTTCCCTTGTGCACACGGATTTCGCTTAGGTCGACTACGGGTAGGATGTCACTCACATAGTTCGCCTCTCTCACTAGTTCACGCGATCGAAACGTCTTGTAATTCTTTCTTCTGCTGGGGACTTTACCATATGATGCGAAATCCTAAATATACAAATACAGATTCTGCACTGACCGTTTGGAAAAATCATATTGTAAGCCTCGGATTTGGCTATCGCACAGGGCTCGATCTTAACGAAGAGCTACGTGGATTTATTCCTAATTCGGCATTCTACGACAAACGATATGGAGACGGACGATGGACTGGCGCTACCATCATTCATACAGCCATTGGACAAGCTGAAATTGGAGCGACCCCTCTACAAATTGCAAACTTAAGTGCTTGCATCGCAAATAGCGGCTACTTTATAGCTCCTCACCTTGTAAAGAGATTAGAAAGCGAAGCCCTTGATCCCCTTTTTAGGAAGAAGCGACATGCTACAATTGATTCTCACTACTTTCGATATATACAACAAGGTATGCGTGCTGCAGCTATAGGAGGAACTTGCCGTGGATTAACCACAATCATGCCCGGTCATGAACCTTGTGGAAAAACAGGTACAGCACAGAATAGAGGAAAAGACCATGGCGCATTTATGGGATTTGCTCCAATGAACAATCCTAAAATTGCAATTGGTGTATATGTTGAAAATGGTGGCTTTGGAGCAACTTATGCAGTGCCAATCGGTGGACTTATTATGGAACTTTATCTAAGTGGAAAACTTTCAGAAGCCAATGAGGCTAGAGCTGAACAACTTAGTAACGTAGTTATCCACTATGACAATCAAGAACGATAGATTTTTCTGTCACAAAGAATCAAGAGAAAATGGAACAAAAGCATAATAGTGTATGGAGATCAGTCGATTGGCTGACGATCTTTCTCTTTGTCATACTTATTACAGCGGGATGGTTTAGCGTATTTGGGGCAAGCTACGACTATGGAGAAACTGATTTCCTTAGCTTTGATTCACGAACCGGTAAACAATTAGTATGGATAATCTGCTCATTCGGGTTAGGTTTCGTCTTGCTGATGTTAGAAGATAAGCTGTATGACATGTTTGCAATGCCGCTTTATACTGTAATGATTCTTTTACTTATTGCAACTATTTTCGTCGCAGATAATGTAAAAGGATCAAACTCCTGGATTACATTAGGCCCTATCAGGCTACAACCTGCTGAATTTAGTAAATTTGCAACTGCTTTAGCGCTTGCAAAATACATGGGATCGTATCAATTCTCAATCCATAAGCCAAAGTGTACTTTTATCATTGCAATGCTCATTTTACTTCCAATCGGCATTATCATTGGACAAAAAGAAACAGGCTCTGCCCTCGTCTATCTCTCTTTTCTGCTCATGTTTTATCGTGAAGGCATGCCCGGAGCTATTCTTTTCTCCGGAGCATGTGCTATCATCTATTTCGTTGTAGGAATTCGTTTTGCTGATAACTATTTAGCAGACGGGCTAACATCTATCGGTCCATTTGTAGTACAAATTTTAATCCTACTATTTACAACAGGCATGATTCTTACTTATCTTCATAAACATGATATTGTACGGAATATCCTACTTATTTCAGGAGGAATGCTATTGCTTGGATGGGGAATTGACCAGTTCCTGCCATTCAACTTAAATTATCTACTGTTAGGCATACTACTACTCACTGTAGGATATCTTGCTTTCAATTGGCTTACAGAACGTAACCCTAAGTTTCTTCTAATTGGGCTGTTCTTAATAAGTTCTGTTGCCATGTTATATTCCATTAATTATATTTTTAATGATGTAATGGAAAAGCACCAACAAGATCGTGTGCAGGAACTACTAGGCATTAAAAATGATCCGAATGGTTCAGGCTACAATGTAAAGCAATCCATGATTGCAATAGGCTCAGGAGGAATTGTAGGAAAAGGCTTCTTAAATGGAACACAAACCAAATTAAAATATGTGCCTGAACAAGATACTGATTTTATTTTCTGCACCGTAGGAGAAGAAGAAGGATTCATTGGTTCAGCCACTGTATTGCTCCTATTCACCGGTTTTATTATACGCTTAATCTATCTATCCGAACGGCAAAGCAGTGCATTTGGAAGAGTGTATGGTTACTCGGTAGCCTCCATTTTTATATTCCATCTTTTCATAAATATTGGGATGGTATTGGGATTAACTCCCGTCATTGGCATACCACTTCCGTTCTTTAGCTATGGAGGCTCTTCTTTATGGGGCTTTACAATACTTTTATTCATCTTCCTACGTATTGATGCAGGCAGAGTCAATCGATAATTTGATTAAATAAAAAAGAGGCTTAAATAAGCCTCTTTTTTATTTAATCAAATTGCAAAATTCTCAGGGTACTTCCCTCTGAAATCTTTAAAATAATTCTTTATTTCTTTCATGTCTTCAGCAATATCTCCTTTCGGATGTATTACCCTCTCACAATAGATACATTTCTTTTGATAGTCAATAGCGATAAGCACAATGGGTATACCAGCTTTCAATGCGATCTGATAAAATCCTTTCTTCCAATTAGCATTCGCCTTACGCGTACCTTCCGGAGTAATCGCAAGATGAAAAACTTTGCTTTCATTTGCACGCTCCACCATCTGATCTATTAAAGATGTTTTTTTATTTCGATATACAGCTACTCCTCCCATTTTACGAAAAAAGAATCCCAACGGCCCCATAAACCAAGTACTTTTCATCATAAAACCCGTTTCAGCTCCCATGGATGCATAATACAATTTTCCCATGAGAAGGTCACAATTAGAGGTATGAGGCGCACAACACACAATATATTTATCATAATTGGGAATAGTTCCTTGCGTTTTCCACCCAAAAAGTTTATAATAAATAAAACCACTTATCGCTTTTTTCAGTCCCATTTTTATTTTTCGTTTTTGCAAGTACAAAACTCCCTAGTGCTTACAGCTTCCATTGAAAAATTGTACTCAATTAAGATTTTGCTACAATTAAAAGTACAAAGATAAACATTTTAGATGAGCTCGCCATATAAATGAACTATTTTTCGCATTTTTAGTTTTAATATAGACA
This sequence comes from Bacteroidaceae bacterium, assembly GCA_018054715.1. Taxonomy (GTDB): domain Bacteria; phylum Bacteroidota; class Bacteroidia; order Bacteroidales; family Bacteroidaceae; genus UBA1794. The sequence continues at coordinate 8,933 of JAGPIY010000033.1, read as the reverse complement.
TCATTTCTTGTCATAATGTCTAGAAACTTTAGTAACCTTTAAGCCTACATCGCTAATTCCTTTTAATTGAGGTTCATTCATCGAATGATATATACGGAAAACAAGAGTGTCTCGATGAGCAAAACGATATTCACCTAACGACTTCGACAGTTGGAGGGTATTTCCCCAGCCAGTACCTAACCATCGGCCATCCTCTGCCACAATAGGGAAACAAAAAAGCCTAGTTTTCGATTGTTGATTTCCATAATGCGATTCAAGCATTATAAGAGCTTCCTTATATACAAATTCTGTAGTATGTCGCATCTCAAGATCAAGTCGATAAATAGCAAGCGAATCGGTTATTGGGATACGAAAGCAAAGCGTATCACGGGAGTTCCAATTCGAGTTCGTCAAATGCTGATAGTCATGATAAACACAATTATCCTCACAAGAAGACAAAAACGGAACAAGCGAAGCTCCACACAAGCACATCACAAATCGAAGAACCTGCAAATGCCGCATAAAGAAGAATGGCATAATCTTCATTTTATCCTTTTAGTCCTTAGGCACGGTAGGTTGATTGGGACGATTATTGGATTGAACAGACTGGGAGCGATCTGACTGTGGACGATTCTCGCGACGGGGACGATCGCCACTGGGGCGGCGATCATTACGAGGCTCTTCCGAAGATCGAATATTATTAGAACGTCGACGGTCATTATTCCCATTACGCGGCTCACCATCATTACGTGCGTCCGATCTGAAACGACGAGGACGATCGGAAGCATCCTCATTCGAACGACGTCGATTATTATTATTGTTATTATTCCGGTTGTTTTTACTCCCCTTCTGCTTGTCGAAACGGGTAAGGCTATCCTGTTCTGCAAGATCAAGTGCTTTTGGCGTTACATTACGCTTCATGCTCTCATCTAGAAGAGCTTCCGGTTTCTGCCCTTCACGATTCATACGAATAATATCAAAAGCACGTTTACTTGGAATACTTACTGCATTAGCTGCAAAATTCTTATCTGTAGAATATGTAATCATCCCTGAGAGTATATCCGCCTTAAAATAATAGTAAGTACTATCCAACGTCTCCAACTGAATTTCACGCGAAGGTAAACGTTTTTGAGCCTCCACATAAGCATCAATTTCATAATTCATGCAACATTTTAACTTGGCACATTGCCCGGCTAGTTTCTGAGGATTAAGTGAGATATCTTGAAAACGAGCTGCATTTGTAGAAACAGAAATAAAACTACTCATCCACGTAGCACAACAAAGTTCGCGACCGCAAGGGCCAATACCTCCAATACGTCCGGCTTCCTGACGTGCACCGATTTGTTTCATCTCAATACGCACACGAAAAGTATCAGCCAATACTTTAATTAGTTGCCGAAAATCAACACGTTCATCTGCAATATAATAAAAGATAGCTTTATTTCCATCTCCTTGATATTCCACATCTCCTATTTTCATCTTAAGATCCAAAGAGGCCGCAATCTGCCGCGAACGAATCATCGTATCGTGCTCCTTGCTCTTTGCCTCTTCCCATTTCTCAAGATCAACCGGTTTTGCTTTACGATAAATACGACGTATTTCGATATCCGGTTTGCACCGTGCTTTACGCATCTGCAAAGGAACAAGACGCCCCATTAAGGTAATAACACCAATATCATGCCCCGGTGAAGATTCAACAGCCACAATATCGCCTTTCTCAAGTTCGAGTCCATTGCTATTGTGAAAATAACTTTTTCTCGTATTTTTAAACTGTACCTCTACAAGGTCACAATCTATTTGATTCTCAGTAAGATCGGCAAGCCAATCATACGTATTTAACTTGTTGCTTACTCGGCAGCATCCTTTCGAACAAAGATTTCCGCTGCCATCAGCTAATTTATATTCTGACATTTTATAATCAATTGAAAAGGTTAAATTTATATTTATTGACGCTTTATAAGAACAATCATTCTTAAAGAGAGATCAAAAAACACCATTTTTGCATTCACATTTTGTTCTATATGACGTTGAGCTAAGTCAAATTCATCCATAATTTCAATACAATTCAGTTCATGAATAAAAGGAGCAAATCTTTGTGCAAAAGAATGTTCCGACTTATTCATGTACGACATTCTTGGTTGACGAAAATTTGAGATAAAGTTTTCACGCAATGCATGCTGAGCATATTGTAAGAAGGCTTTCTGTTTCTCACGGCCTAAATCAACTAAAGCCTCGCTCCATTTCTTCATCTCTTTTATTTTACGCTGATAAGAAAGGCGCATCAAGTTCACAAAAAGATCAAAATATAATTGAGAGTCTTGATTCAAATAAATCGTTTCCAAGGCTTTCACATAGTTTCCATCGGCAAGATGTGCAATAGAAGCAGCATCATCCGGCAAAAGGCCATTACGCTGTTGCAAAGCCTGTATTAAATCGTTTTCTTCCAAAGGAGGCACAAGAATTCGTTGAGTGCGCGAAAGAATAGTAGGAAGCAATTGCTCAGGAGCTTCGCTCACCAATAAAAACAAGGTCTGCTGAGGAGGCTCCTCCAACAATTTCAACAGCTTATTAGCACACTGCACATTCATACGCTCAGGTAGCCAAATTATAACTATTTTATAGCCACCCTCCGAACTCTTAAGCGCCATCTTTCGAGCAATTTCATCGCTTTCCTGTACTAAAATCAGAGGTTGCTTATTTTCAGCCTTAATTTGAGCAAGCCAATGAGAGAACCCAAAATAAGGAGTTGTTAAAAATAAGCTACGCCATTCCTTCATGAAATCATCACTAACAGAAGGCTTATTAGAGTTTTGCTTAATTACAGGAAAAATAAAATGCAAATCAGGATGCACCATTTTCTGCATTTTCACACATGAAGGACAAGTTCCACAAGCATCATCATGCAAAGGATGTTCACAAAGTAAAAATTGGGCATAGGCAACTGCAAGAGGCAACTTTCCACAACCCGTAGGCCCCTGAAAAAGTTGTGCATGTGGCACTCTCCCTGCAGCAATCTCTTTGATAAATTTATCTTTAAGAGCTTTTTGTCCTATTACTTCACTAAATTTCACCTTTTCTGAATAAAAAAAGAAACCTCAATAAATTTGTGCAGCAATGCGGCACACACTCTGCACAGCATTAACTGAATAGAAATGAATTCCCGGCACACCGGCCGCAATGAGTTCATTACATTGTTGTACAGCCCATTCCACTCCAAGTTCTTTTATCGCATCCTCCGTTTGGCACTTTAAAGACGCTTCAACCAAAGCTTGAGGCAGATCTATTTTGAAGGTGCGGGGAATTACACTCAGCTGCCCCAAATTCGAGAAAGGCTTAATTCCGGGAATAATAGGGATCGTGATTCCTGCTTCGCGGGCTCGAGCTACAAAATCAAAATATTTTTGATTATCAAAAAACATTTGTGTCACAGCGTATTCAGCTCCCGCATCCACTTTCTTCTTCAGCCAATAAAGATCAGAATCCATATTTGGTGCCTCCTCATGTTTCTCCGGATAACAAGCTACCCCATAATGAAAGGGCGGCATTTGAGTAGAAATGGGCTCTCCATCTTCAAAAATGCCCTGATTAAAGCGATTAATTTGTTCAGCTAATTCGTTTGCATGCGCATACCCATTTGGATCAGGCAAAAAGCTGCGTTCGTTAGGAGCTTTATCTCCTCTCAACACTAATAAATCAGTTATACCTAAAAATTGCAAATCAAGAAGCACATATTCAGTTTCCTCACGGGAAAAGCCGCTACAAAGAATATGAGGAACAACCGGAATTCCATACTTGTTTTGAATAGCTCCTGCTACAGCCACCGTACCCGGACGCCGACGCAAGCGTTGATATTCGAAGCGCCCGTTTCCTAAATCCTTAGGCACCATTTCACTACGATGAGTAGTAATATTGATGCACTTCGGATTAAACTCACGTAAGAGATCAATATTTTTATATAATTGTTCAATGCCTTTTCCTTTTAAAGGCGGAAGGAGTTCAAAACTAAAAGCGGTTTTTTGCCCGCCCTGTATGAGGTCTAAAATAGCCATTTCGTTTCTACCTTGATTATAGTTTATAGAGGGGCAAAGATACAAAAAAAAGTCGAAACAGTTGTAGCGCTTCTAAAAAAAACAGCAAAAAATGCTAAAAACAAAAACAAAAAGTCTTTTTTTTGTTTAATTACTTTCATAAGTCACAGAAATACTGTATCTTTGCACCCGCAATTAAAAAACATTATTAATTAATTATTTAACGCAAGTATGAACCAATACGAAACCGTTTTCATTTTGACTCCCGTTTTGTCTGATGTACAGATGAAGGAAGCGGTAGAGAAATTCAAAGCCATTTTGGTTGACGAAGGCGCTGAAATTATCAATGAGGAGAATTGGGGCTTGAAAAAGCTAGCTTATCCAATTCAGAAGAAGTCTACAGGCTTCTATCAACTTCTTGAATTCAACGCAAACCCCTCTACAATCGCAAAGTTGGAGCTCAATTACCGTCGCGATGAGCGCGTAATTCGTTTCTTAACTTTTAAGAACGAGAAGTATGCAGCAGAATATGCAGCAAAAAGAAGAAATGTGAAATCCACTAAAAAAGAGGAGGCTTAAACTATGGCACAGAATCAATCAGAAATTCGCTACTTAACTCCACCCACTGTAGACGTTAAGAAGAAGAAATATTGCCGATTCAAAAAGAGCGGCATCAAATACATCGACTATAAAGATCCTGAATTCTTGAAGAAATTCTTGAACGAGCAGGGTAAAATCCTTCCCCGTCGCATTACCGGCACTTCGCTGAAATTTCAGCGCCGTATTGCTCAGGCCGTGAAGAGAGCACGCCATTTGGCTCTGCTCCCCTATGTAACTGACATGATGAAATAAAAAAGGAGGACGAGTATGGAAATTATTTTAAAAGAAGACGTAACCAATCTTGGTTACAAGAACGACATTGTTAATGTGAAAGCCGGCTATGGCCGTAATTTTCTCATCCCTACCGGCAAAGCCGTTATTGCCTCTCCTTCTGCAAAGAAAATGTTGGCTGAGGATTTGAAACAACGCGCCCACAAGTTTGCAAAGATTAAAGCAGATGCTGAAGCTATAGCTGCGAAGTTAAACGAAGTAGCTCTTACCATCAGTACGAAAGTAAGTTCTACAGGTACCATCTTCGGTTCTGTATCTAGCCTTCAAATTGCAGATGCACTGGGAAAGAAAGGATTCGAAATTGATCGTAAGATCATTGCTACTCCTGCTATCAAAGAGATCGGATCTTACAAAGTAACTGTCAAACTTCACAAAGAAGTTACTGCAGAAATCAGCGTAGAAGTCGTTGCAGAAACTGAAGCATAAGCTTTTTTCGTAAACACATCTACATCTGGGAAAGGTAATACAAAACCCCGATAAACTCAAGAGAGGCTGCATCAGAAATGACGCAGCCTCTCTTTTATAACCCATTGTTTCTTAAAATAAAAGATTATTTAAGCACAAAACAACATTACTCGATTAATCTTTCAGCCTTCAGAATCCCTTATAAGCAATTGAGTACGAACAAAATAACCCTGAAAGATCTACAATTCAATCTTTCAGGATTATTTCTATCTGTAAGCGTCTCCGCAGCAGCATATTTCCAGCTTTCCGCTCATACGCCACGGAGACAAACGGGCATAAAAAAAGTCTGGTGAAGCACCAGACTTTCAATTCTCTCTTAATTCGCTTATGCTTTAACAGAGTCTACAGCTACAGAATCAGTAGCAGCAGAATCAACTGTCTGAACAACTGCTGAAGAATCAACTGCTGTTGAATCAGCTGCAGCATCTGTAGATTTAGCACCACCGCAAGAAGCGAAAGATACAGCTGCAATAGCAGCAAACATCAAAACTAACTTTTTCATTTTCTTTTGTTTTTTAAAACTGTAATACAATATTTTGTTTTTCTCTTAAAACGTTGCAAAGATACAGACTTTTTTCAGATATTGTTCTAAATGATATGATTATTTTGCATTATTTCACACTTAAAATATTAATTAAGGCTGATAAGTTTACATTAAATAGGCCTCAGGATGTCGCAAAGGCCTAATATACAAAGCAAAATGCGAAAATAAAGTTCCTCTAGATAGCATCATACAAAAAAGAATAGAAAGCCTCTTTTCAATCAAAAAAAAAGCGTAACTTTGCAGCCACAATATAATAGATGAAATATGATTGATGCTACGTTGTTTCAAAACAAAAAAGCAGTCTACTACACACTGGGGTGCAAATTAAATTTTTCAGAAACCTCATCCATAGCACGTATTCTAAAAGACGCAGGAGTGCGAGAGATACGTCGTGGTGAGACAGCCGACCTCTGCATTATTAACACCTGTTCGGTAACCGAAGTCGCAGACAAAAAATGCAGGCAAGCAATACATCGTTTAAGTCGCCAACATCCAAATGCAAAAATAATTGTAACAGGTTGCTATGCCCAACTAAAGCCGACACAAATTGCAGAAATAGAAGGAGTTGACCTCGTACTTGGAGCCGAACAAAAAAAAGACATACTTTCTTTTATAGAAAAGATGGACACTACTAATCCGCAAAAAGCCTTTGTCTGTGCACTAAAAGACATTCGTTCATTTGCGCCGAGTTGCAGTCGTGGCGACCGCACACGTTATTTTTTAAAAGTACAAGACGGATGCGACTATTATTGCACCTATTGCACCATCCCTCTGGCTCGAGGAAAAAGTCGCAACGGCACAATTGATTCGCTAGTAGCACAAGCCAAAAAAGCTGCAGAAGAAGGAGGTAAAGAAATCGTAATTACGGGTGTGAACATCGGAGATTTCGGCAAAACAACAGGCGAAGATTTTCTAAGCCTTATTAAAGCCCTCGATGAAGTAGAAGGCATAGAACGCTATCGCATTTCCAGTATTGAGCCCAACCTGCTTAGTTATGAGATCATCGATTTCGTAGCTCGAAGCAAGCGGTTTATGCCCCACTTTCATATACCCTTACAAAGCGGGAGCAACGATGTTTTGCAACTTATGAAGCGAAAATACGACAACAATCTCTTTGCACAAAAAATATCGGCTATTAAAGAAGCGATGCCACACGCTTTTATTGGCGTAGATGTAATTGTAGGCACAAGAGGTGAAACAAACGACTTCTTTGAAGACTCTTTCCGCTTTATCGCTTCGCAAGATATAACTCAACTACATGTATTCAGCTATTCCGAGCGACCTGGTACACAGGCTCTTAAAATAGAACATATCGTGACTCCTCAAGAGAAACACGAACGCAGTCAACGACTTCTCTCCCTCAGCGAAGAAAAGACGCAAGCTTTTTATAAGCAGCATATTGGCTCTGAAGCAAAGGTGCTTTGGGAAAAGAGCAAAGCGGGTCAGCCCATGCATGGATTTACCGAGAATTATATCCGCGTAGAATCAGAACGCGATATCACGCTTGACAACCATATCACCCCACTTACACTAGGCGATTTCAACGAAGAAGGAACAGCACTCACTCCACAAACTCACTAATAACGAGATACTAATCCGCGCATGAAACTAGCTATTGTAATTCTTAACTGGAACGGTTCTCGCATGATGCAGCAATACTTGCCTTCCGTCATACTCTACTCCACTCTGCCCGGCGTAGAAATAATCGTAGCCGACAATGCTTCTACCGACGATTCTATCTCCATGCTTTCAGCACAATTTCCCTCTATCCGCATTTTGAAACTTGATCAAAACTACGGATTTGCCGAAGGGTACAACCGAGCCTTGGCACAAGTGAGAGAAGCTGAATATTGGCTACTACTCAACTCCGATGTAGAGGTCACAGAAGGATGGCTTGAACCGATGCTCCATTACATGGATACTCATCCCGAAGTCACTGCCTGCCAACCTAAAATTCGAAGTGTGGAACAACGGGAATTCTTTGAATTTGCCGGTGCAGCCGGAGGTTTTATCGACCGATATGGATACCCTTTTTGCAGAGGCAGACTGCTTTCTTTTATAGAAAAAGATAAAGGGCAATACAACGAAATCCAAAAAATATTTTGGGCTACAGGCGCTGCTCTCTTTATCCGTTCGAAAGACTTTCAAGAAGCTGGTGGGCTCGATAGTCGTTTTTTTGCCCACATGGAAGAAATCGATCTTTGCTGGAGGCTCAATGCACGTGGAAGAGATCTAGTCTGCATCCCACAAAGCACAGTCTATCACTTAGGAGGAGGAACACTTCCAAAAAGCAATCCACGAAAAACCTTTCTAAACTTCCGCAACAATCTTCTGATGCTATACAAAAATCTTCCTGAAGAAGAGCTACATAAAATTATGTATCTACGGTGGATACTCGATTATCTTGCAGCACTTTCCTTCTTATTGAAAGGAAACATCGGAGAGTTCAAGGCCGTATTCAAAGCACGAAAAGAGTATATGAATCAGCGTCATCTTTTTAGAGCAGAGCGTGAAGAAAATTTAAAAAGAGCCATTAGACCCGTACTTTTACCCGGAAAGCTTGAAAAATCAATCGTTTTCTTGTTCTATTTCAAAAAAAGGCGTACCTTTGGCAAGTTATTTGCAACGGATAAATCATCAGTTTAATCCTTTAAAAACAAAGAAACATGTATTGGATATTATTTATAGGTATCGCTTTAATCAGCTACCTTGTGCAGGCCAGACTGCAAAGCAAGTTTAAGAAATACAGCCGTATTCCTTTAGGGAATGGCATGACAGGACGTGATGTAGCACAAAAGATGCTGCAAGATAACGGTATTTACGATGTAACGGTTACTCACACTAACGGGCATCTGACCGACCACTACAACCCTGCAACCAAAACCGTGAATCTAAGCGACAGTGTTTATTCGAGTTGTTCTGTAATTGCGGCGGCTGTGGCAGCTCACGAATGCGGACACGCTTTGCAACATGCCAGAGCTTATGCTCCACTTACTTTACGTTCGGCGTTAGTACCTGTAGTGAGC
>JAGPIY010000186.1 GCA_018054715.1 Bacteroidaceae bacterium | reverse complement strand
ATCGTTATCGTTTTTCTTTTTGGGAAGGAAGTTGCACTTTACCCAACCTTTTTGGTTCTGCTTGGCTGCCTTTTGCTCCACATCGGAATAAGCTGCAAATAAAGGTTCTAGATCCTCCCCAAAAGAACCTATTCCTTTTCCCTTTTGATTATTTTGATAGTCTAAATTAAGCAGCACTTTCAAACGAGGGAAAAGTAAATTGTTAAAGCTTACAATGTATTCATCGCTACGGTAATTATGATCGAGTGTTCGAATATCTACCGGATGCGATTGGAAATCGCGCTTTATGTGATTTAGTATCTGCCAATCACCTCCACGCCAACGATAGATGCTTTGCTTCACATCGCCTACAATTAAGGAGTAGGCAGGAGAGTGCGACAAGCATTCCGAAAGCAGAAGTTTGAAATTATCCCACTGCATGTGCGAAGTATCTTGAAACTCATCGATCATAATGAACTTCAATACCGTACCTTCTTTTTCATAAATAAAGGAAGGATCGTGTCCATCAATTAACTCGTGCAACAACTGATTTGTTTCGGCTAATAGTCGACGATTTTGGGTGCGGTTACGTATCTGCAACTGCGCGGCAATAAGGGAAAGTAAACCTACTTTGTAAATGTGTTTGCGCACTAACTGTATGGTAGTCAGTTCGGAACGATTTGCCAATCGATAAGCCTCAGCCTCTGTTAAAAGGCTATTCAGCTGTTTCTCTTCAATCAGTGCTGTAACGGTTACTCGATTGGCTTTTGTACTCCATGCATCCAGATCGCCTGCAAGTGCTTTCTGTACGGTTACGCCAAGTAATTTCTTTTCATCGAAAACATCCTTAAAGTCCTTTAAACGTTGAAAGTAGTTGGCTATCTTGACCTCACTAGCCGAAAATCCGGCTTGTGCAATGCGTTCAAAGAAAGCCTCACCGTAAGCTTGCAACTGTTTTTTGTGGGCTTGATACTGTTTATCTAGTTCCTGGCGTAAAGAGCGAATCACGGTCATATTCTGCAAAGCCTTTTCCAGTTCACGTCCTTTCGTCATCACCGCTTCATTGAATAGGTGTTTTCCGAAATCGTTCAACTCGCGGTCGATGCTTTTACTCTTACTCTCTTCCAGATGCTCATTTATGTACTCCATCACCCATTGCAACTCGTTAGTTTCAGGTTGCAGCGACTTCAATAATCCTTCTACTGCCTCGACAACAACAGTCGTCTGGTCGAGTTCTACATCTAGGTTAGGCGTCAATCCCAGTTCACGAGCTAGGTTTCGCATCACCGACAAGAAAAACGAATCGATCGTTTCTACACGAAAATGAGTATAGTCGTGAATCAAATTAGTAAGTGCCAATTTCGCCTGCTTTTGCACTTCCTCAGGTGATAGATCAAGTTCCGAAGCGATCTTATCAAGATAAGCTTGCGAAGCAGCATCGCCCAATGCTATGCCGTTGAGCTGCGTAAGAATACGCTCTTTCATTTCAGCGGTTGCCTTATTTGTAAATGTAACCGCAAGGATGTGCTTGTAATCGAATGGATTACGAATCAGCAGTTTGATGTATTCCACGGCTAAGGTAAACGTCTTTCCTGAACCTGCAGAGGCTTTATAAACAATTAATGGCATACAAGGAAGTTCTTAAGAGGGAGATGAAATAAGATCTTGCATCGTTTCCATCTTGGCAGCCGTTTCGAGCCATTCACTTTGCAAGGTTGATTCCGCAAGCAGTCCGCCTCCGGCATACAGATAAGCATAGTGTCCTTGAAGGTTCATGCAACGCAAGTTTACATACAGCTGCATGCTGCGAGTGGGAGAGAGAAAGCCTATACAACCGGCATAATAGCGTCGATTATACCCTTCTTGATGAAGGATAAATTCGTGAGAACTTTCTTTAGGAAGTCCACAAACGGCGGGGGTAGGATGCAACCAAGCTAATAAATCGCCCAATGCATTCGTGCTGGGGAGCGTAAAGAAGAACTCGGTTTTCAGATGAGCTAGCTTCCCGGCTTGTACCGTAAAAGGGCCTACTTCTTTCTTAATTTCTGCCAGAGAAGACAGGCGAGTGCGTAGATAGTCGGCTACATACTGCTGTTCGTTGCGATTCTTCTGATTCCATTCTACAACAGTATCGGTAGCTACTACAGAGCCGGCCAAAGCTACGGAACACCATTCTACTGATTGTTCAGTAGAATGCGTTGACTCTGGTTGTTGCCCCTCCGAAGCTAATAATATTTCGGGAGTGCTTCCCATCCATAAACCAGTTTGTGGTGTATAACAAAGATACACCATCTGCTGTGAATAGCGATTACAAGCCTCTTTAAAAGCTTCGATAGGCGAGAAGTCTGCCGGAAGAAGAGTAGCACTTCGGCGCGAAAGCACTAACTTTTGGAAGTCGCCACAAAGCAATGCTTCATGAAAACGATGAAAGGCTTGTGCATAACCCTCCGGATCGATGGTAGTAGAAGTTACCGGAGCTTGTGCAAGTAAAGCTCTTGTTTGAGCTACAAGCTCAGGCCATTCCTCAAAAATAGCTTTCCAGCCTACCTTTAGAACTTCCGGCCGAATCAACAAGATAGGTTGCTCCTTCTGTATCTCGAAAGGGGAGATAACGAAGCCTTCTCGTGCATTTAATTGGGCATAGTTAGTCCATACTTCTACCCCTCCGTCCTGCTGCATCAAAAGAGTGGGAGCAGTCTCCGAAGGCAATTGGTAAAGCACAAAGGCGGGGAGAGTAGACATCAACCTTCTTTTATGTAATTCGTTACTCGAACGGAAGAAATGGTTCTTCCTGTTTCCACACTCGTTACTTCAACATTCCATACATGCGTAGAACGTCCCTTATGCACTAAGGTAGCCAAAGCCTTTACCGTATCTCCAATTTTAGCAGAATGTACGTGGTTTGCACTGACCTGAATGCCGCAAGGCACCTCATTTGGTTCGCAAAGAATCATCGAAGCATATCCGGCTATGGTTTCAGCCAGTGCTAATGAGGCTCCTCCATGAAGGATGCCAAAAGGTTGTGAAACCGCAGGAGTAACAAGCATCTCTGCTTCGAAAGATATCGGAGTATCGGAAGTCATTTCGAGCTTTTCGCCCTTTACGATGGAGCTTTTCGTCAAACGAATGCCGAGAGTCTCTATTAGAGTTCCCTTCCAACGATCATTAATCTCTTGTAATTGATGCATACGATGAATTTTATGAGGTGATTAAGTAAAGAACGAGAATGCTAACGCATCCTCGTTCTTCCTATTTTATTTATAAACGGAGAGTTTATTTTTTATTGAAGACATCAGGTTTAGCTGCCTTTACAGGATTTCCTGAACCGTCAACAGTTAGTTCAGTGATCTTGCTGCCATCCTCTGATAGAAGATAATAAAGCACTTTATCGCTGTTTTCTTTAGCAAGCTTCAACACTTGAGCACTCTCATTACCTTTACCTTTTAAGCCACCTTTAGTGACAGTAGCTTTACCATGATGACCCTGAGGAGGATAAGCTTGACCGGTATTCGGGGTATAAGTCTCTTTATATTGATATTCACCCTCAGAAGCATCTTTCGCCATTTTGAGTGTGATTTCAACTTTCATAGTACCATCTACTGCAGGTTTAGGACCTTCGTAAATTACAGATGGAACTTCAGCGACTACAACAGAGTCCTTAACTTTCGCATCTTTATTACCACTTCCAGTGCAAGAGGCCATTGTAATAAGGCCTAGCATTGCAGCCATAAAAATAATCTTCTTCATTTACTTGCTTTTGTTTAGTTTATAGATATATATGGTGCGAAATTAACAAATTTATCTGAAACGACCAAAAAACACTTCTAAAAAAGTGCTAAAACGCCTATTTTCTTTAGAAAGGATAGCCTATAGCAAGGTGAAGTGCGACGGCATC
>JAGPIY010000185.1 GCA_018054715.1 Bacteroidaceae bacterium | reverse complement strand
TTCATTAACAGACAAAATAAAGTATGGGCTTATTCAATAAATTAAAGAAAAGAGGAGAAGAGAAACAAGAACTCGTTCAAGCGCGTGTAGAGGAATACATGAGTCTTATTCGCGTTTATTATCAAGCCGTTATGGTTGTAAACTTAGGCATTACAAACATCAACGCAGCACCCGATATGGCTACCTTTAAGCGTCTTCTAAAAATTCCGACCGAACGAGGAAAACTAGGAATAGCAGAAAAGGCACGTGCAAAAAAGATGCTAATGGAGGAGTACGGCCTCACTAGTAATTTTTTCACAGAGATAGAAAGCAGCATAAAGCGCAACTGCAAACGCCAGCAAGACGTACAAGCGTATCTTTATTCATTTCAAGGATTTGCAAACGATTTAATCACAGCCATCGGATCACTGATGCAATTTAAAATACGTATTCCGCTTCTTTTCAAAAAGACGCTCTATAAGTTAATTGAGCAAACCATGCTGGATATCACCAATCACGACAAAGATTGGAAGAAAGATGACGTGCGTGCACTCGTTTTTGAGATCCGTAATTTACGCGAAAAGTTAGGTTATTCAGAAAGCTGGATGGCAGAATATCTCTTCCCAGTAATTCTAATAGCAAAAGGAGCGAAGAAAACAAAATTATAATTTCGCCGAAAATACGTTTTTTTTCAAGCATTCTTTTGATTTCTTAAAATATAATCGTATATTTGTGCAGAATTTTGTGAATTATGATTGAGAAGGATCAAAAAATACTCAATAATTTCGAAACGAAATTGCGCCACTTCATCCAATTACATTTGGAATTGAAAGCTGAGAATAAAGCTTTGTTGGAGCAACTAGAGCAGAAAGAGTGTGCAATGGAGCTTCTGATTGAAGAAAAAAAGAAACTTCAGCAAAATTATAATTCACTGCAATCGGTACTTACGTTAAATGCTACTACCGGAGATTTTAACCTAACAAAGAACCGAATTGCAAAGCTAGTGCGGGACATCGACAAGTGCATAACTTTACTAAATCAACCTCAAAAACAGTAAATTATGGACGAACGAATACGAATTAACCTGCTGATTGAAGGCTTCCTGAATTTACCCTCGTTAACGATAAAACGTTGCGATGAGGAGAAATATCGCGCTGCTGCCAAACAGGTTAGTGAAATGATAAAGATCTATCGAGCAAACATGCAGTCCAACGGACTTATGGCAAACAACCTCGGAGATCAAGAGCTTTTAGTAATGGTTGCCTTTCATTTTTCGCTACGCTGCTGCGAGGTGAACGAAGAAAACGCCACAAAACCTTTTACCGAACTGCTCGATAAACTTAGCAACGAACTCGATAAAGCGTTCGCTGCAAAGTAAAAAGCGAATAGAACCTGCCGCACTGCTTGCTTCTTCCTTTTTTTAGGAGGAGACTTGTAGTACGGTGTTTTTTTATATATGAACATTAATAATTTGACAAAAGAATGGTAATAGCACTCATTGCAACCGCTGTTTGTTGCCTCCTCGTAGGAGGAACGATCTCGTTCGTCGTCTTTAAGTATGGAATGAAATCGAAATACGACGCCATCTTGGAAAAAGCACAACAAGAGGCGGACGTAATCAAGAAAGACAAACTTCTTGAGGTAAAGGAGAAATTCCTTAATAAAAAAGCAGAGTTGGAAAAAGAAGTTACACAACGTAACCAAAAGATTCAGCAAGTAGAAAATAAATTAAAACAGCGCGAGCTACAATTAAATCAACGTCAGGAGGAACTCAGCCGTAAAAAGAATGAGGCAGACAAACTTCGTGAAAATTGGGAGCAGAAAATCGCATTTACAGAGCATAAAGAAGAAGAATTGAACGGGCTTATTAGTGAAGAACGTATCAAACTGGAAGCTATTTCGGGACTAAGCACTGAAGAAGCAAAAGAGAATCTTATTGAATCGATGAAAGAAGAAGCCAAAACACAGGCTCAATCGTATATCAACGACATTATTGATGATGCAAAACTCACCGCTAACAAGGAAGCAAAACGCATTGTAGTGCAAAGCATTCAGCGAGTAGCTACCGAAGCAGCCATCGAGAATTCAGTCACCGTATTCCATATCGACAGCGACGAAGTAAAAGGACGTATCATCGGCCGTGAAGGACGTAACATTCGCGCCTTCGAAGCTGCTACAGGTGTAGAAATCGTAGTCGACGACACCCCTGAAGCAATTGTCATTTCAGCCTTCGACCCTGTACGCCGCGAAGTAGCCCGCCTCGCACTCCACCAATTGGTAACCGACGGACGTATTCATCCTGCACGTATTGAGGAAGTTGTTTCGAAAGTGAAACAGCAGGTAGAAGAAGAAGTCATCGAAACCGGTAAACGTACCGCAATCGACTTGGGAATCCACGGATTGCATCCTGAATTAATTCGAATCATCGGTAAAATGAAATACCGTTCTTCTTATGGACAAAACCTCTTGCAGCATGCTCGTGAAACCGCGAATCTGTGTGCAGTGATGGCTTCAGAACTAGGATTAAACCCCAAAGTAGCCAAACGTGCCGGCTTACTGCACGATATAGGTAAGGTGCCGGATGAGGAACCAGAATTGCCACACGCAGTGTTTGGTATGAAACTGGCTGAGAAGTTCAAAGAAAAGCCCGACGTATGTAACGCCATCGGTGCCCACCACGATGAAGTTGAAATGACTTCACTCTTTGCTCCGCTAGTACAAGTTTGCGATGCTATCTCAGGTGCACGTCCCGGTGCCCGCCGTGAAGTAGTAGAAGCTTACATCAAGCGTTTGAACGACCTTGAATCGTTGGCAGCAAGCTACCCCGGTGTAACTAAAACTTATGCCATCCAAGCAGGACGCGAACTACGCGTAATAGTAGGAGCAGACAAAATAGATGATAAAGCAACTGAACTTCTCTCAGAGCAAATTGCACAAAAAATTCAAGACGAAATGACCTATCCCGGTCAGGTGAAAATCACCGTCATCCGCGAAACTCGTGCAGTAAACTACGCGAAATAAACTCATTCATTTTAATAAAGTTCTATGAAACGACTTACTCTTGCACTGCTCGCCGCACTGATGCTTACAGCAGGTAACACGGCTTCTGTACAAGCCGCAAAAGCAACCGGAGACAAAAACTTTTCTATCGGCGACAAGACTTTCCTTTTAAATGGAAAGCCTTTCGTGGTAAAAGCAGCAGAATTGCATTACCCCCGCATACCTCGTGAATACTGGGATCATCGCATAAAGATGTGTAAAGCACTTGGCATGAACACCATATGCCTCTACGTATTTTGGAACATTCATGAACAGAGACCCGGTCAATTCGACTTTACCGGCAATAACGACCTAGCAGCCTTCTGCAAATTAGCACAAAAGAACGGCATGTATGTCATCGTTCGTCCCGGCCCTTATGTATGTGCAGAATGGGAAATGGGAGGATTACCTTGGTGGTTACTAAAAAAGAAAGATATCAAGTTGCGTGAGCAAGATCCTTACTTCATGGAACGGGTAGCTCTCTTCGAAGAAAAAGTAGCCGAACAAATTTCAGGTCTTACCATCCAAAAGGGAGGTAATATCCTGATGATTCAGGTAGAAAATGAATACGGCTCATACGGCACCGACAAACCTTATGTAGCTGCTGTACGCGACATCGTACGTAAAAACTTCCCCGGAGTAGAACTCTTTCAATGCGACTGGAGTTCAAACTTCGAAAAGAACGGATTGGACGACCTTACCTGGACGATGAACTTCGGCACAGGAGCAAAAATTGACGACCAATTTAAGCGCTTAAAAGAACTTCGCCCTACTTCACCATTGATGTGTAGCGAATTTTGGAGCGGATGGTTCGACAACTGGGGACTCAAACACGAAACTCGTGAAAGCAAATTGATGGTAGACGGACTACGTGAGATGC
>JAGPIY010000184.1 GCA_018054715.1 Bacteroidaceae bacterium | reverse complement strand
TGGGCATCGGTTACAAGTTTAACGACTTTATTCAATCTGTACACCGCTTACAGCGATTTCTGCAAACAGATACCGTTCGTATTGATTTGATATACACCGAATCTGAAAGAGGTGTTCGTAAAGCACTCGAAACAAAATGGGCTAACCATAAAAAACTAATATCTAAAATGACAGAAATAATCAGAAAATATGGCCTTTCTCATGCGGAAATGGCTTCTCATCTCGCTCGAAAAATGGGCGTTGAACGCGTGGAAATATCCGGGCAGAATTTTAGAATTGCCAATAACGATAACGTTGTTGAATTGGCCGACAAGAAGCGTTACCCTGATAATTCGGTTGGTTTATTATTCTCATCGATACCATTCTCCACTCAATACGAATATTCGCCTAATTATGCCGATTTCGGACATTCGGAGAGTAATGAAGAGTTCTTCCAACAAATGGATTATCTTACTCCAAACGCATATCGAACACTGATGCCTGGTAGGTTCTTTGTCGTACACGTAAAAGATAGAATAGTACCGATGGGACTTTCCGGCATGGGATGTCAGACTGTATACCCTTTCCATCTCGATTGTATTAATCACTATTGCAAACACGGTTTTGCCTATATGGGCATGAAAACCATCGTTACCGATGTAGTAAGGGAAAACAATCAAACATATAGACTAGGTTG
The DNA here is from genome assembly GCA_018054715.1 of Bacteroidaceae bacterium. Taxonomy (GTDB): domain Bacteria; phylum Bacteroidota; class Bacteroidia; order Bacteroidales; family Bacteroidaceae; genus UBA1794. Next base: position 3,290 of record JAGPIY010000184.1, on the reverse strand, counting down.
GAGCGAACAATGCAAGGACGGTACCAAGATGGGAGTCGGCATGCCTGAATATCTTCTTTATTTCCGTAAGCCGGCCACTGATAGGACGAACGCATACGCCGATATTCCGGTACAAAAACAGAAAAAGGACTGGGATAAAGATAAAAAGGAGTGGATTAATCCAAACGGCTATTCCCGTGCTCGTTGGCAGCTTGATGCAGCAGGGTTTACCCGCAGCTCAGGCAATCGTGGTATCACACCTGAAGAGTTGGCAAAACTTGATGCAAAACAAATATTCAGGGCTTTCAAAAAGTACTCTTTAGAGGAAGTATGGGACTTTGAGTATATCGTTAAGATTGCTGAAACACTTGAGATGAAAGGGAAGCTTCCTTCCGGGTTCATGTTATTACAGCCTCAAAGTTGGAGTGATGAAGTTTGGACAGATATAACGAGAATGCGCACACTTAACGGCTCCCAATGGAGTAAAGGTAAAGAGATGCACTTATGCCCAATGCAATTCGATATAGCGGACCGCGTAATATCTCAGATGAGTAATCCGGGAGATATCGTACTGGATCCTTTTGGCGGATTGATGACTGTTCCTTATCGTGCAATAGTTTTAGGGCGCATCGGTTGGGCTGTAGAATTGAATCCTCAATATTTTATTGACGGGGCTGTTTACTGCAGAGGAGCTGAATCAAAGGTTGATGTGCCGGTTTTATTTGATTTATTGGATGCTATTTAAGTATTGATAGCTCGTATAAGTTCTTTGTTTCGCTTATAAGCGGCAACTTAGCTTTACGATTAATATTAATGACAATGAGAGAAAGTTTTATTTTTTACCGAAGTTTCTACGAAGCAATCAAGGATTTGCCGAGAGATGTTCAGGGTGAGATTTACACGGCTATAATGGAGTATAGCCTAAATGGTAATGAACCTGATGATCTAAAGCCTATCGCTCGTAGCATCTTTACGCTTATGAAACCTCAAATTGACAGGAATAACAAACGTTACGAGAATGGCAAACAGGGTGGTAGACCTAGTAATATGGAAACCAAAGATAAACCTAGAAATAACATACCTGAAACCGAAACAGAACCAAAACATAACCAACTCGAAACCAATGTTAAACCTAATGAGAATTATAATGATAATTATAATGTAAATGAAGAAGTAGTAATACCCAAAAATAAAAATAAGAGGATTAAAAACGAGTTGAAATTGAACATGCCTTTTAAATCCGAAAAGTTTTTGAAGTCATGGGAACTGTTATTGGATACTCCTAAATGGAAAAAGAAACTTCCTGCAACCTTGCAGCTTGCTCTTGATAAAGTTACGGAGTACGATGAAGAATTTGTAATTGAGCTGATTGAACAGGCTACTATCGGTAATTGGCAGGGGCTTGTTTTCCCAGAAACTAAAAACCAATATCAAAAATGGCTAAATGGAAAGAGATTGCAAAACCAAGAAGGTAGATCAAGTAATTCCTCAAATAGGGCTAACAATACCGAAATATTCAGTGAATAAACAAATGCCATCAATCGCTAAAGGTGTTGATATCAGAAGCTTGAAGCCTCAGGAACTGTTTCGAATCGCTTGTTGGAGGGTTTGTCCCGATTTTCAAGTAGATGATCCATCACTCCTGAATGAAATATTCTTGTATTTGATAAATAGAAGCTCTGTATTTGATTCAATGAAGGGATTGTGGCTGTGTGGTAACATTGGCACCGGAAAGTCAACCATGCTCAAAATATGCCGTGAATTTCAGATGCTATATAGTAAAGCAAATGGATGCTCAGGAGGTTTTTTGATTACGTCTGCTTCAAAAGTGGTAACCGAGTACTCTATGCAAGGCATTCAAGGTATAAACAGATATGTATCATCAGATAAACCAATAAGCGTTGCTTTTGACGAGTTGGGACGTGAACCTATCCCGGGTAAGTATTTTGGTACTGAAATGAATGTCATGCAGTTTATCTTCCAGATGAGGTATGAGCAGAGAACGGATGCAAAGACGTATGTTTCAACTAATATGCTCAAAGGAGCAATTCCTGAGGTGTATGGAAGATACATAGCTGATAGAGTAAAAGAGATGTTTAACATAATCGAATTAAACGGTGAAAGCCGAAGACTATAACCAATTAAACAGAAAAGTATGAGACACAAATGGAAACCATATTCCCTGCCATGGGAATTGTTGGAAACAGCCTATAAAGGCGAACAGTGTGAGAAATGCGGATGTATTAAGCTGCACGTTAAAAATGGGCCCGTTTATTCTAGTCGGTACCTTAAAAACGGTTCTTGGAGTGATAATAGACCTGATTGTGTAGAGAATCGCTCAATTGAAAAATCAACAAACGTTTAGGCCGATTATGAAAGCAAAGAAAGATTTAATAGATGCAGCCGTCAAAGATGGCAGCATTGACAGAATGAATATGTTGCTATCGGCAGCTCATTTGTTGAATTGTGAAGCTAATAGCCTTGTTGAAGAGGCTAGTGATATTATGCAAGAAAGAGGATTATTACTTGGGCAATTAAAAAAGATGCATAATGATTTTGTTCGTTGTGCTGATAGGTATTTCTCCGAATTTGCGAATATGGTTACAACTGAAAAATCCAAGCTGGATCTTTTCGGAGACTTGGACGAATTTAATGAATCATTTAGAAAATGGGCCAAGATACCGGCCGATTGGGAACCTTTAAAACAAGATCAAGATGAAAACAAGTGAAGCATTTAAAAAGACAATTAGGGAGTACTTGGAACAAAGAGCAAAAGAAGATCAACTCTTTGCGGCTTCCTATGCTAAGGAAAATAAGAATATAGACGAGTGCTGTAACTACATTCTGCAGGAAGTGCAAAAGTCAGGATGCAATGGATTTAGTGATGATGAGATTTTTGGCATGGCCATTCATTATTACGATGAAGACGGTATCAAGAATATTATTCCGGTTAATGCCAAGGTAGTTGTAAACCACGTCGTTGAGCTGACCGAAGAGGAGAAGCGTTCAGCTAAGGAAGCCGCTCTTAAAGAATACGAGGCTAAAGAAATGAAGAAGATTGAAGAGGATAGAAAGAAAAAGCTCGAAAAGAAAGCAGAGAAAGCAGCCAAAGAGAATATTTTGCAACCCACATTGTTTTAGTTATGAAACCAAAAACGAAACTACAAAAACAGGTAGCCGAACTAAGCAGTAAGCTACCTGCCATAACTGATAAACAAAGGGAATGGGCAATTGAACATTGCTTTGAGAAGACCGGCTATCTGCGTAAGAAATCAATTTGGTGCACGGAATGCGGTCATACATGGCAACCG
>JAGPIY010000032.1 GCA_018054715.1 Bacteroidaceae bacterium | reverse complement strand
TAAAGTTTAATTCTGAACTCAATAAAAATAATCGGAAATATAATATGGAGGCTTATTTGTTAGACCCGAAGAATGAAATAAACTCGGATGAATATATTTTATTTCGGGTAGCATCCTCTTCAGGAAAGGTGCAGGCATGGAATCTCAATGAGAATTATGAGTTCAGTGATTTGAGTTTAGGCCTTCCTTATGTGAGTGGTACTACTGAATATTTGGTGCTAAGTCCTGGCGATGCTGATAGTGTGATTGCTGTGGCTGCTTATGCTAGCAGACTTTCTTATAAGGATGTTAATGGAGGAAAAGGTACGACTAATTATGCAAAAACAAGGGGTGGCATTGCAAGCTTTTCTAGTACAGGGCCTACGGCAGATGGACGGAATAAACCCGATGTTGCAGGGCCCGGTGTTTATATGTATTCTGCCTATAGCAGTTTTTACAACTCGACGTATAGTCCTATTGTTGCACGAACGACTTTTAACGGAAAGAGCTATCAATGGCTTTCTTTATCGGGAACTTCGATGTCTTCTCCTTATGTAGCAGGTAGTATTGCGCTGTGGTTGCAAGCAAATCCAACGCTTACTCCTTCACAGATTAAAGCTGTTTTTAGTCGTACAGCTCTGCAGGATCAGGTAATGGAGTATCCCAATAATACATGGGGCTATGGGAAAATGGACGTTTATAAAGGTTTGTTGGACATTTTGGGATTACCGACTGATTGCAAGGAAATAACAAAGGAAGAGGCTGTGGCAGTATATACGGATGAGATTGCGGGCTCTTTTCATCTTCGTTGGGTTGAAGCTCCTGCGACTTTTACGTTGCGTGTGATGGATATGAGTGGAAAAATGATCTATCAAAAGAAGGTTACTGATCTACTCGGAATAGAAACAACGGTTTGTTTAGGACCTGTCCCCACTGGCATTTATACAGTACAGATAGAGAGTGTTGATGGTATTGTGGTTCGAAAAGTTAGATTGTAGTCGATATAAAGATAGCAAGTTTGGAAAAGTGTGTTCGGTAGAAAGGTTTTATCTTTGCAGCGAAATAGTATAAGAGCAATGACACAAAGATTATCTACAAAGGAGGAGTACTTGAAACGTATAAACATCATGGTTGAGTATATTAATAATCATCTGGATGAAAATATCGAATTAAGTAAGTTGGCTGGGATTGCAAACTTTTCGCCTTATCATTTCCACCGCATTGTGAAAGCTTTTTTGGGTGAACCGATCGGGGCTTTTATTGTACGAATGCGACTCGAGACCGCGGCTCGATTGTTGCGTTATACGGATTTGCCTATCCAAGAAATTGCTTTTCGTGTAGGATATGACATGCCTTCTTCTTTGTCGAAAGGGTTTAAATCATTCTATGCTATTTCACCAAATGAGTATAGAAATAATAAAAACTACACAATTATGAAACCATCAGAAGTGAATCCGGACTTGAAGCTAAAAAGCCGGGTGGTTGAACTGGAAAAGAAGCAGGTGATTTATGTCCGCTTGACAGGCGATTATAAAAAGAACGATTATTGTAGCGCTTGGGAAACCCTTTGGGGATATGTAAAGGAGGCTAAATTATTTTCCGCCGGAATTGAGCATATTTGTATTTATCACGATGACCCGGTGGTTACTGAGGCCGATAAACTTCGTACGGATGTTTGTTTAGTGCTCCCAAAAGCGGCTATGCCTAAAGGCGAAATAGGGGTAAAGGAAGTAGCAGGAGGAAAATATGTTGTTTTTCATTATCAGGGGCCTTACGAAAATTTAGGTATGGTATATGATACCATTTATGGAAAGTGTTTACCTGAGGGAGCTTATCAGTTTCGAACTTTGCCTAGTTTCGAAAAATATCTGAATCACCCTGATCGTACGGAACCGGAGAAGTTGAAGACGGAGATTTATATCCCGATTGAATAAGGAAAGAGCGGCATCGTTTATTTATACGGTGCCGCTCTTCTTTTTATGAGATTGATTATAATTTAGAGTAGTCGATAACGACTTCACCATTGGTGTCGGTTTCGATAATGTTGCAAGGAATGTTGTAAAAAAGCTTTTGCGAGAGTGATTGCATCATCTTTTTCAGTTGTTTATGCATCTCTTTATCAGAGTGTACATAGCTTATATATTGTTGAGTTTCGGGCATTTTGATGTCGGCATTGGGGTTGTTGATTTTTAATACATACCCCTTGCCTTCTGCTTTGAAAAAATGCAGATTAGTATTGGCCGGGAAGGAGAGAGTGCTGAATTCAGCGAGATTATATATGTGTTCGTAAGGGATTTGGTCGCTATAGCTTAATATAGTGCCGTTCTTATAGAAAATTAGATGTTCTCCTGCCGAGTTTTCATAGAAATTGTAGTCGTTTGGAATCGTACCCTCAGGGTGGCGTGCTATGAGCGGGCGTTCCTGTGAGGCTGGGGCAAAAAGCACTTTCCCATATTTGTAGCCGTACGATTTGATGAGGCTAAGCAACTGTTTGCGGACTTCTTTTTCGGCTACAACAAAGCAACTGTCTTCCGCTATACTTTGCCGCTTGAGTACACAGACTCCCCTTTTTCGGAGAGTGTTTAGTTCGTTGCCACTCCAACTACCGCTCTGAATAAGTATTCTTTCCTTTTCACGGTCGAGACATTCGGGATCGGGAGTTAACATTTCGACTGCCGGAAGATGGAGAATAAGAGTATCCGCAACAAGTTCAATCCATTTACGAGTTTTCTTTTGTAAATTTACTCCGATAGCAAGAGTTCCTGTTACTTGCATATGGATGGATATCGGTTTGGGTGTATTGTTGAGCATCTTAAATTGACTTACTACAACTTCACGATCTTCAATTAGCCCGTTTATTTGTTTCATCCCTTGTATTTTTTTTACAAAAGGTGGAGCTTTGTGCGGATCAAGTAGTGAGGAGGAAGCATCCTTTTTTGAAGAAGGGGATTTAATGTTTCCAGTGAGAATCGCAAGAAACATGAGAAAACACAATACGACAATCGCTACCTTTATAAGCGCTAAGAAATGATCGGCAATAAAGAGCTTTAATGTTTCATAGCGATCTTTCCATGTATTGGGATGGTCAATCTGATTATCTTGCATTCTTCTCATTTTTCTACAATCAGTTTTAGCAAATCTTTTTCGCTATATTTTTTTACCTCAATTGTGTAGTCTAATTGCTTAAAACGTGCTTCTCCCATAAGGGTAGCAAGAGTCATTGCTGCATCTTTTTGCAATTCAAGTGGAATGTTTTTAGCGAGGATAGCTTTTAATATAAGAGTTCGGCCTTCATCTTTATATGCATTAAGTTCTGTTTCGAAAAAGCTGCTGCGTGAAACATCACTGCAATATATTGCATTACTGGAAGATTGTTTTGAAAATTGAAGAGTAATTTCGGGCGCAGGTAGAGTGATCCAAACCATATTTTCCTCTTTCCGTACAACAATCTTACGCGTTTTTTGTAAATCGAGTTGAGCAGTAAACTTAGCTTTTAATGGGATAACGGCTTTGCTGGTATGCCCTTCTTTATCTTTGTATTCTTTTAGAATGTTGCGGCTGATAATATACGTTTCTGTATAGGTTACCGGATGTTGTGCTATATGGTGAGCTATTTCTTCTGCACTAGGGGCTTCTTCCCGGCAAGAAATCAGTAGGGGGAGAAGTAGTAACAGAAGTAAAGTGTACCTTTTCATGGGTTTGTAAATTAGTTTCACCCGACAAAAATACTAATTTATTGCAAATTAGCCTTCCTTTCTGCCTTTTTTTTAACGAAATAGCTCTTTTTAGAGCGCATGTATTTATGTATAAATTGCGTTAAATTCATTTTTTACTGGAAAAATATGCTAGAAAGTTTGGTCCGTTTGAAATATATTCCGTACTTTTGTACCGATAAAAGAATAATTATACATGACAACAACAAAAAGTAATCGTTTAGATGCGATCAAGATGATCATCTCAAGCAAAGAGATTGGCAGTCAAGATGAGCTTCTCGGAGAATTGAGAGAGGCTGGTTTTGAACTGACACAAGCTACACTTTCGCGCGACTTGAAGCAACTGAAAGTGGCCAAAGCAGCTAGTATGAACGGAAACTATGTATATGTGTTGCCTAACGACACGATGTATAAGCGCGCTGTAGATACATCGCTTCGTGAGATGATGGATACACAAGGTGTAAAGTCACTAGAGTTCTCTGGAAACTTAGCTGTAGTAAAAACTCGACCGGGTTATGCCAGTAGTATTGCCTACGACATTGATGCACGTGAGGTTTTCGAGATTCTAGGTAGTGTGGCGGGTGACGATACTATTATGCTCGTGCTCCGCGAAGGTTATTCACGAAGCAAAGTTAAGCAAGCGTTGTCAGGTATCATTCCTGATTTTAAATAAAAAAAGCATAAGCTATAAAAAAGCAATGAAGAGTACTATTGAGATTATGGTAGCAGGCGAGGAGCATATCCCTTGTTTGAAGACCATTCTTGACACCATTGAGGTGGCTGCGAAGAACCGCGGCACGGGTATAGCCCGTCGTTCACCTGATTATGTAAAGCAGAAAATGCTTGAAGGTAAAGCAATTATCGCTATGGCTGGTGATGAATTTGCAGGCTTCTGCTACATTGAAACCTGGAGTAATAAGCATTTTGTAGCCAATTCAGGCCTTATTGTATCGCCTCGATTTCAGGGTCATGGTCTTGCAAAACATATTAAACAATTTGCGTTTGAGTACTCACGACGACGATACCCAGAGGCTAAATTGTTTGGATTGACCAGCGGACTTGCTGTGATGAAGATTAACACAAAGTTGGGATATGTACCTACAACCTTTAGCGAATTGACTGATGATGAGTCATTTTGGAATGGTTGCAAAACATGTGTAAACTACGATGTTCTTCAGCGCAATTCATGCACGCGTTGTATTTGTACGGCGCTAATTTATAATCCGGCTCATCATAAAGATGATCATTTGGGTGAAAATCCTCTTGCTCCGGGAGAGAAGCCCGAGCCAATGGTGCTGGTTATTGATGAGGATGCAAAAAAAGAGAAGTAAAATAGAAATTAAAATCACAAGAATATGAAACAGAAAGTAGTTTTGGCTTTTAGCGGTGGTTTGGACACCTCGTTTTGTGCCATGTATCTCTCACAGGAAAAAGGTTACGAAATCTATACAGCAATAGCTAATACAGGTGGTTTTAGCGATGAGGAACTGAAAGTTATTGAGGAAAAAGCATATAAGTTGGGTGCAACAAAACACGTAACATTGGATGTAACTCAAGATTATTATAATAAGAGCATTAAATATATGGTGTATGGCAATGTGTTGCGTAACGGAACTTATCCGATCTCGGTAAGCTCGGAGCGTATCTTCCAAGCTATTGCCATTGCTGATTATGCGCGTGAAATAGGTGCAGATGCCATTGCACACGGTAGTACGGGTGCGGGAAATGATCAAATTCGTTTCGACCTTACTTTTGATGTACTGGCTCCCGGCATTAAAATTATTACTCCAACTCGTGATATGGTGCTCACTCGTGAATACGAAATCAACTATTTGAAGGAGCATGGCTTTGTTGCCGACTTTACTAAACTTGAATATTCATACAACGAAGGCCTTTGGGGCACTTCTATCTGTGGGAAGGAAACTTTGCATTCAGAACAAGGTTTACCGGAAACGGCCTACTTAAAACAAGTGGTGGCGACGGGTGAAGAAACATTGAAACTGGAATTTAAAGAAGGTGAACTTTATGCAGTGAATGGCGAGGTATTTACCGATAAGATCAAAGCAATTAATAAGGTTGAGGCTATTGGTAGTAAGTATGGTATTGGCCGCGATATGCATGTGGGCGACACTATTATTGGCATTAAGGGTCGTGTTGGTTTTGAAGCAGCTGGTCCGATGCTGATTATCGGTGCACATAAGTTTCTAGAGAAACATACACTAAGTAAATGGCAACAATATTGGAAGGAACAGGTATCTACCTGGTATGGCATGTTTTTGCATGAGAGTCAATACTTGGAACCTGTAATGCGCGATATTGAGGCAATGCTTGAAAGCTCACAACGTAATGTAAATGGTACGGTAACGCTTACGCTTCGTCCTCTTTCATTTACAGCAGTAGGAGTAGAGTCTACTTACGACCTTGTGAAAACTGATTTTGGTGAATATGGTGAAGTTCAAAAAGGCTGGACGGCTGAAGATGTAAAAGGATTTACGCGCGTGCTTTCTACTCCTTTACGTGTATATTATACGAATCAAAAGAAGAATCAAAAATGATTAAAATAGGTATCATTGGTGGTGCGGGCTATACGGCAGGTGAATTGATTCGCTTGTTGATTAACCATCCTGAAGTGGAAATCGTTTTCGTTAATAGTGCGAGCAATGCGGGCAACCTCTTAGCGGAGGTGCACGAGGGGTTGTATGGTGAAACTGAAATGCGTTTTACTGACAAATTACCTATTGATCAGATTGATTGCCTCTTCTTCTGTACTGCTCATGGCGATACGAAGAAGTTTATGGAAAGCCATAGCCTTCCGGAGGATTTAAAGGTAATCGACCTTTCAATGGATTATCGCATTGAGGGAAACGATCATCACTTTATCTATGGTTTACCTGAACTGAATCGCCGTGCTACCTGTCAATCGAAATATGTGGCTAATCCGGGTTGCTTCGCTACGGCTATTCAACTTGGACTTTTGCCTCTTGCTAAGCATAAACTACTGAATGAGGATGTGACTGTAAATGCAATTACGGGTAGTACCGGTGCGGGGGTGAAGCCCGGTGCTACTTCACATTTTAGTTGGCGTAATAATAATATGAGCATTTATAAAGCTTTTGAACATCAACATGTGCCCGAAATAAAGCAATCACTCAAACAATTGCAGGGCTATTTCGATGTGGATATTGACTTTATTCCTTATCGCGGTGATTTCCCCCGCGGTATATTTACTACGATTGTGGTGAAATGCGATGAGGATATTGATGCATTATACAGTATGTATGAGGAATACTATGAGGCGGATTCTTTTGTGCACGTAGTACATAAGAATATCGATCTTAAACAGGTGGTGAATACTAATAAATGCTTACTCCATTTGGAGAAGCATGGTAAAAAATTACTCATCGTTTCCTGTATTGATAATCTACTGAAGGGCGCTAGTGGTACGGCGGTTCATAATTTGAACTTGTTGTTCAACCTTGAAGAAACGGTAGGGCTGAAGTTGAAACCAAGCGGTTTCTAAGACTTTTTTTAATCTTTTAAAAGAAAAGGTATGAATTTATTTGATGTATATCCCCTTTTTAATGTCAACATCGTGAAAGGCCAAGGCTGCCATGTCTGGGATGAAGAGGGCACAGAATATTTAGATCTTTATGGGGGGCATGCTGTGATCTCGATTGGACATTCGCATCCACATTATGTGCAGAGTGTTAGTCAACAGGTAGCAACCTTGGGCTTCTACTCAAATTCGGTGATTAACAAGCTTCAACAGCAGCTCGCAGAGCGTTTAGGTAAAGCTTCAGGATATGAGGATTACAGCTTGTTCTTAATTAACTCTGGAGCTGAGGCAAACGAAAATGCACTGAAGCTAGCTTCGTTTCAGAATGGACGTACGCGTGTGCTCTCTGTAAGTAAGGCTTTCCATGGTCGTACTTCTTTGGCTGTTGAGGTGACTAATAATCCAAAAATTATAGCACCGATTAATGACAATGGGCATGTAATGTATCTTCCGATGAACGATATTGAAGCTGCACGTACGGAACTATTGAAAGGAGATGTTTGTGCACTTATCATCGAGGGTATTCAAGGGGTAGGTGGTATTGTAATCCCTGAAGTGGCTTATCTCCAGGAATTGCGTAAATTATGTACTGAAACAGGTACAATATTGATCTTGGACGAGATTCAATCAGGGTATGGCCGTAGTGGTAAATTCTTTGCGCATCAATGGGCTGGCATTCGTCCAGATCTGATTACGGTAGCTAAGGGTATTGCAAACGGATTCCCAATGAGTGGATTATTGATTCATCCAATGTTTAAACCAGTATATGGCATGCTAGGCACTACCTTTGGTGGTAACCATTTAGGTTGCGCTGCTGCTTTGGCAGTACTTGATGTGATGGAACAAGAGAACTTGGTGGAGAATGCTTATAAAATAGGTGAGTATTTGATGCAGGAACTACGTAAATATCCCCAGATAAAAGAAGTACGTGGGCAAGGTTTGATGATCGGTATGGAATTTGCTGAGCCCGTGAAGGAAATTCGCCAGAAATTGATTTATGAGCAGCATGTATTTACGGGGGCTAGTGGAACTAACGTGATCCGCCTTCTTCCTCCTTTGTGTTTAAGAAAGGCTGAGGCTGATGAGTTCCTAAAACGCTTGTCGACTGTTTTAGGGTAAGAAGAATATAATGAGTTAAAACTAATAACAATGAAGATAGCAATTATAGGTGCCGGTAACTTAGGTGGTGCAATGGCTGTAGGTTTGGCAAAAGGAACTACTTTTGCAGCGGAGGATATTATTTGTACTTTCCGCCGTCAGGAGAAGTTGGATGCTTTTCATGCAGCACATCCCGAATTGAGTGTTACGCTCGATAATCATGCTGCAGTTCGTGCGGCTGAGGTGGTAGTATTTGCTGTGAAACCGTGGTATATTGAACCGATAATTGAGGAACTGAAGCCTTCGTTCGATTATAGTCGCCAGATTATTATTAGTGTGGCTGCCGGAATTAGCACTGAGCAGCTTTATTCTTTGCTGTTGAAGAATGGAAAATATATTGCTCCGACTATCTTCCGAGTTATTCCGAATACGGCTATTGATGTATTGAGCAGCATGACTTTTATCTGTTCGCGAAATGCGACTGAAGAACAGGCTCAATTCGTCATGAATTTCTTTAAGGAACTTGGGAATGCAATGGTTGTGGAAGAACGTTTGATGAATGCAGGTACTGCATTGGCTTCTTGTGGTATTGCTTATGCGATGCGTTATATTCGTGCGGCTATTGAAGGAGGCGTAGAAATGGGCTTTTATCCTCGTGAAGCGCAAGAGATTGTACTTCATACGGTGAAGGGAGCTGTGGATCTTCTTCTGGAACATAATAGTAATCCGGAACAAGAAATTGATAAGGTAACTACTCCTGGAGGTATTACTATTAAGGGATTGAACGAGATGGAACTGGCTGGTTTCACTTCTGCGGTAATTCGTGGACTGAAGGCTGGTATTTAAAATTCATTCGTCGAATGGAAGAACTTTATGGGCATATTCTCGCAACAGCTAGTGAGCAGTTGCGAAAATTGAACTCATTAATTTATCGTATTAGTATGCTGCGTGTGATGCTCTTTGTGGCTGGCATCGCAGCATGCTTCTTTTTGTGGGGAGAGATTTCCCTTTTATTTGCTGTATTGTGTACGTTTATCCCTTTTTTGTCGCTGATAAAATATCATAATAGTTTATTTGTACAGAAGGAGAGGCTTGCATTGCGCATTCGTATATGCAAAGAGGAACTTGCTGCTTGTGCGTACGATGATTCTGCTTTTGGAGGGGGAGATGAATTCATCGACTCTTCGCATCGTTTCTCTTTCGATTTGGATGTATTTGGGGCGCATTCTCTTTATCAACATTTGAATCGTACCACGACTGGCATTGGAGCTCGCCAATTAGCAGAATGGTTACAACATCCTTTACATAAGAAAGCGGAGATTGAGGCTCGACAGGCTGCGGTTTGTGAACTTGCTGGAGATATCTCCTTTTTGATGGACTTTCGGGTGGCAGGATTGTTGTCAATGCATTCCTCTACCGATGAAGAGCGACTTGCGAAATGGGCACAGAATGAGAATTCTTTCTTGCCACATCGTTGGCTTTGTGTTTTGCCTTTTGTGGCAGGAACTCTTTCCTTGGTTGCTTGGTTGATGGCTATATTGGGCTGGGTTAGTTACCTTCTTCCTTTACTTTTGTGGTTGGCTTTCGCGACTTTCTCTTTTGGATTTACACGTCGTATTAGCCGAACACAGGAGACATTCGAACGATATTGGAAGATTATTTGCAGCTATGCGGAAATGTTATCTTTGGTTGAATTGCACGATTTTAATTCTTTGTCGATTAAGAAGCTACAAGGAAAATTACTTGATGGAGAATTGTCGGCTTCTGCTTCACTTCGACAGCTTTCACGTAAATTGAATACGCTTGATCAACGTAATAACATATTAGTTACTCTTTTACTGAATGGTTTGTTCTTTTGGGAACTTCACGAGATATTATCCATTGAGCGTTGGAAATCAAAATATGGTTCGCCTTTACTTGTATGGTTGCAGGCTATTGGGGAGATGGAGGCTTTTTGTGGATTGGCCACGTTTGCGGTTCATCATCCAAAATCTATTTATCCTACGGTGAGTAGTGGAACATCTTTTATTTTTGAAGCTACAGAAATGGGACATCCACTGATGCCTGTCGAACACTGTGTAAAGAATGGGGTGAATGTTGCCGATCGCCCTTGCTTTTTGTTGATTACGGGAGCAAATATGGCTGGGAAAAGTACTTATCTTCGTGTGGTAGGAATCAATTATTTATTGGCCTGCATCGGTGCCCCTGTTTGCGCGGGAACGATGACTTTTTATCCGGCTAGCTTGTTTACTGCTATGCGGGCTAGCGATTCGTTGACTGAAAATGAATCGTACTTTTTTGCAGAACTTAAAAGGCTTAGTAATATTCTTACAGCTCTAAAAGATGGAGAAGAATTATTTATCATCTTGGATGAGATACTGCGTGGCACGAATTCAGTGGATAAGCAAAGAGGATCTTTTGCATTGATAAAGCAGTTTATGCAGTTGAAGGCAACCGGCATTCTAGCTACGCACGATTTGCAAGTAGCTGGATTGGCAAAAGAATATCCCAAAACACTTCGTAATTTTTGTTTTGAAGCGGAGATTCAAGGAGATGAATTGAGCTTTAATTATAAGATGAGTGAGGGAATCGCAAAGAACATGAATGCTTGTTTCTTGATGAAGAAAATGGGCTTTGAATATGTAGAAGTATAGTGTTTAGAAAAATATGAAATGATTTTTCTTTTGGTTCCTATGCTTACAGTAAAACATTATTTGTATATTTGTACCTGTAACCTAAAAAATAAATACCGACTATGAATTTCATAAAAAAAGCGATGCTTCGTGCTGTGGTTTTAATACTTGGCATTTTGTGGGGCTTAAATGCCTCTGTTTCAGCAAAAGAGTTTACTCTAATTTCTCCTGACGGAAAATTGGTCGTTTCTATTGAAATAGGCGAACAGTTGACTTATTCTTTAAAGCATGAGGGGCAACTCTTATTGAAACCCTCTCCTTTGTCGATGACGCTGAGCACTGGTGAAATTTGTGGCTCAAAGGCTAGATTGCAAACGAGTAAACAACGGCGGGTGGATGAGAAAATTATATCGCCTCTCTATAAGAAAAGTCTGATTAGAGATCACTATAATGAACTAGCATTGAGCTTTAAGGGACAGTGGGCTGTGGAATTCCGTGCTTATGATGATGGCTTGGCTTATCGATTTATTAGTACGAAGAAAGAAAAATATAATATTCAGCGCGAGGAGGTTGCTTATCAATTCCCTGCTGATTTAAAGGCTATAGTGCCTTTTGTGACGAGTGGAAAGGACGGAGACTTTGAGTCGCAATATCCTAATTCTTTTGAAAACCTTTATACAGAAGCTACTATTTCTGCTCTTAATAAAGGACGTTTGCTTTTTTTGCCGGCTCTTGTTAAATTTGATGGAGGTAAATGCTTACTGATTTCTGAGAGCAATCTTGAAAGTTATCCCGGCCTTTTTCTTACTTCTAAAAATGGACAGAACTTACTTTCTGGGGTTATGGCTCCTTATCCGAAAGAGGTGCAGCGAGGAGGTTATAACCAAATTCAAAATGTAGTGAAGAGCCGCGAGGATTTTATTGCAAAGGTACAAGGAGCTCGTTCTTTTCCTTGGCGTATAGCGATGGTTTCTACTCAAGATAAAGATTTAGCGAATAGCGATATGACGTATCGGCTAGCTGCTCCTTCTCGTTTAAGCGATCTTTCATGGATAAAACCAGGTAAAGTTGCTTGGGATTGGTGGAATTTCTGGAATTTGAAAGGTGTTGATTTTGAAGCTGGGATTAACAATGATACCTATAAGTATTATATCGATTTTGCGGCTAAATATGGAGTGGAATATGTGATTCTTGATGAGGGATGGTCTGTACTTGGAAAGGCTGATTTAATGCAAGTAATTCCTGAAATTGATATAAAGGAATTGGTGAACTATGCAAAGATGAAGGGAGTAGGTATTATTTTGTGGGCCGGATGGGCAGCTCTTGATCGAGATATGGAAAAAGTTTGCAAGTATTATTCTGAGTTGGGTGTGAAAGGATTTAAGGTTGACTTTATGGATCGCGATGACCAACAGTTGAATGATTTTAATTGGCGTGTGGCCGAAGTGTGCGCAAAATATCATCTTGTTCTTGATCTTCATGGTATGTATAAGCCTGCAGGCATGAATCGTACGTATCCTAATGTCTTAAACTTTGAAGGAGTGCATGGCCTTGAACAGATGAAATGGGCTGCTCCTGATAAAAGTGAGGTTGACCAGATGCGATATGATGTATCTATCCCTTTTCTGAGGCAAGTAGCTGGCCCTATGGATTATACTCAAGGTGCAATGCGTAATGCAACGCACAAGAATTTTGTGGCTCGTTATTACCAACCGATGAGCCAAGGTACACGTTGCCATCAGTTGGCAACTTATGTTATTTTTGAATCTCCTTTAAATATGTTGTGCGACTCACCCACTAATTATGAGGCTGAACCTGAATGCACTTCTTTTATTGCACAAATTCCTACTACATGGGATGAATCGATTACACTGGATGGACATGTAGGAGAATATGTGGTGACCGCACGTCGTAAGGGAGATACTTGGTATATCGGAGCGTTGACTAATTGGACACCTCGTGATTTAACAATTGATTTGAACGCCTTGCCGATTAAATCTTCAGAGTACCAATTGACTTCTTTCATTGATGGCAAGAATGCGCATAGAGATGGAGAAGATTATAAGGTCTTAAAAGTTGAAAAATTGACAGCTCCTTTACAGTTGCATCTGGCTCCGGGAGGTGGAGCGGCAGTTCTATTAAAACGCAAATAGTTTTTTAGAAACTCTCTAACCATTCGCTTAGTTCTTTAACCATTTCAGCATGATATTTAAAGGAGGCGCGGTATCCAAAACCGTGACCTCCACTTGGATAAATGTGAAGACTGGCTGGTACTCCTGCTTTCTTTAGGGC
>JAGPIY010000183.1 GCA_018054715.1 Bacteroidaceae bacterium | reverse complement strand
AATGAAAGGCACCATAGATGCAACTCTGCCCAATGCAGAGCAACAGTTACTGAACGATGCTAAAGAGGCGGCTGAACATGCTACTATTACGGATCTTATTCGGAATGATTTGAGTTGTGTGGCTACTCGTGTTTCGGTGGAACGCTACCGATACGTGGATCGTTTACAGACGAATAGGGGCTCAATTCTCCAAACAAGTACTGAAATTTGTGGAGAGTTGCCGGAGGATTATTTGCAACATCTTGGCGAAATCGTTTTTAAACTTCTTCCGGCTGGATCAATAACAGGTGCCCCGAAGAAGAAAACGATGGAGATTATTGCAGAAGCAGAGGGATATGATCGCGGCTTCTATACGGGGGTGATGGGGTATTTTGATGGGAAGCAGTTGGATAGTGCCGTGATGATTCGCTTTTTGGAGCAAACGCAACAAGGGCTTCTTTTTAAAAGTGGAGGGGGAATTACTTCTCAAAGTGTGGCAGAAAATGAGTATGAGGAATTAAAGCAAAAGATATATGTGCCGATTTATTGAAACCATAAAGATAGAAGATGGAAAGATTCTAAATCTTCATTTTCATAATTTGCGTCTGAATGCTACCCGAAAGGATTTTTTCGGTACTCAGGCACCTTTACTGCGATTGGAGGATTTTATTACTCTCCCTGCTTCTACTGAGTGCACAAAATGCAGGGTGATATATGCCGAACAAATTGAAGAAATAACTTATTCGGCTTATCAAATGCGGAAGGTGAATAGTTTAAAGCTTGTATTCCCGAATGTGATAGAGTATCCATATAAAAAGGAGAATCGAGAAGCTCTTCAGAAGCTTTCTGCAGAAAAAGGGGCCCAGGATGAAGTGCTTATTGTACGCGATGGCTTACTTACTGATACTTCGATTGCAAATGTTGCTTTGTACGATGGGCATGAATGGCTTACACCGACTCATCCTTTATTAAGAGGAACGAAACGTGCTGAACTTTTAGCTCGTAAGGCAATTCGAGAGGCCGATATTCCGGCCGATAGTATTTTTTCTTATTCTAAGATTGCAATATTTAATGCAATGATCGATTTTGAGGCGCTTGTTATACCTATTAACAAGAGTACTATTTTTGAATAGATGCTTGTTTATTGATTATTCTTATCGCCAATAATCAACTCCCCATGAGAGCTTGTTTTGTAAGGTGTCGAAGAAGTTTTGTCCACGACGTTTTACGAGTTGAATGGTGTGTTTAGCTTTATAGATAGTAAGAGTGGCATGATCAGGACAGGTATAATTTCGTCCGTCAAGAGCGACTAAAAAGTTGTGGCTACGGCTATCGACGGTAAGTTGCAGGATCCATGAATCCGGGATGATAATAGGACGCATGTTTAAACTGTGAGGAGCTACTGGAGTCAAGCTTACGGTACTCGATTGGGGTACGATAATAGGGCCTCCGTTACTCAGTGAATAGGCCGTGGAGCCAGTGGGAGTAGAAATAATGAGTCCATCGGCTTGATAAGTAGTAAGTGGAGTGTCGTTAACCAAGGCGTGAATACTAATCATGGAGGCACTATCGCGTTTTAATATGGCTACTTCATTGAGAGCAAACGAGTATTCTGCGAGTGACTTCCCGTCTACTTTGAGATGCAATACGCTGCGTTCTTCGATCTCATATTCATGGCGATATACTTCTTCAAGCGTTTCTTCCATATCTTCGGGAGGAATGGCGGCTAGGAATCCGAGTCGACCGGTGTTGATTCCTAAAATTGGAATTGCTTTTTTACCAACTCGAGCCGCTGCCCGAAGAAAGGTACCGTCACCACCTAAACTGATTACCAAATCTGCTGTAAAATGATCATCAGTAATTAACCCCGCAATGGGAGTATCTATGGCTACACAACTAGCTAAAAAGTGGTAGAATTTCTCATCCACATAGATTTCAGCACCCTTTTCGCCTAGGAGCTGAAACAATCGTGTCGCATGAAGCGACTTTTTCTGTTGGTAGCAATTACCGAAGATGGCAAACTTCATTGTTAATAAGTATAAAAAGATAGGTTATCATGCATTTTCAGAGCAAATTAGCCCCTGTCTCAGGGATTTTTGCTATATTTGCACATCGTTTCATTTTGCAAAGGTGGGAAAACCTAGCGGGAAAAACAAATTTTAGATGACAAAATTAAGCGTAAATATCAATAAAGTAGCCACTATTCGTAATGCAAGAGGTGCAAATACTCCTGATGTGGCAAAATTCGCAGTTGATTGTCAAGCGCTTGGCGCTGATGGCATCACGGTGCATCCTCGTCCGGATGAACGTCATATTCGTAAATCGGATGTATTTGCAATTAAATCACAAATTAAAGTTGAGTTTAATATTGAGGGTTATCCTTCTGAAGATTTTCTTCAATTGGTGTGTTCGATAAAGCCGGCACAGGTTACATTGGTGCCTGATAGCCCCGATCAGCTAACATCGAACCATGGATGGGATACGAAAACTCATTTGGAAGAGTTGGATCAAATTATTAGTCGACTGAAGGCCTCAGGAATACGTACTTCTGTATTTGTGGATCCTTCGGAGGAAATGGTACAGTATGCAGCGCAGGCTGGAGCTGACCGTATAGAGCTCTATACAGAACCCTATGCTTCGTTGTTTTTAGCGGATGCAGAAGCTGCTATTGCTCCTTTTGTGACAGCTGCGAAGAAAGCGAAAGAGTTGGGACTTGGACTAAATGCGGGGCATGATCTTAACTTACAGAACCTCTCGTTCTTCATTCAACGCATTCCTTGGGTTGATGAAGTGAGCATTGGCCATTATTTGATTAGTGATGCACTTTATTTGGGCATTGCTGAAACAATTCGCCAATATAAAAATTGCCTTGTATCCTCCGAAAAATCAGTTTAAAAGAATATAATTATGAATAGCTTATTTTTAGCAGCTGCTCCTCCTGCGGCAGAAATGAATCTTTGGGAAATGACCTGTCAAGGTGGTGTGATTATGATTGTTTTAGGAGTCTTTTCGATCGCTCTTTTTTATATTCTTTTTGAACGGAACCTAACGATTCGTCGTTCTGGCAAAGAGGATCCGATGTTTATGGAGCGTATCACAGATTACATTCGACAAGGAGAAACACGTGCAGCGATTGACTTTTGTCGTCACCAAAATACGCCTTCTGCTCGTATGATAGAGAAGGGCATTACGCGTTTAGGGCGTCCGGTGGCTGATGTACGTGTAGCTATTGAAAATGTAGGAAATCTTGAGGTGGCGAAATTAGAAAATGGATTACCTGTGCTTGCTACCATTGCAGGTGGTGCACCGATGCTCGGCTTTTTAGGAACGGTTACAGGTATGGTGACTGCTTTCTGGCAAATGGCAAATTCAGGAAGTGAAAATATTAATATTACGATGCTCTCGGGAGGTATTTATCAGGCAATGATCACTACGGTAGGTGGACTTGTTGTGGGTATTATAGCTTTGTTTGCTTATAACTATTTGGTGAGCTTGGTGGATGGAGTTGTGAATAAAATGGAGGCTAGAGTTCTGGCTTTCATGGATTTGCTCGACGAAGAAACGGCCAAAGAAAATTAATTTAGTTACGCTATGGCTTTTAAACGAAGAACTAAAATACAACCTGAATTTTCGATGGCTTCCATGACGGATGTTATCTTTTTGTTGCTGATCTTTTTTATGATTACTTCTACGATGGTGTCACCTAATAGTATTAAGGTGTTGCTGCCGCAGGGGAAAGAAAAAACGAGTGAAAAGCCTCTTACGCGGGTGATTATCGATAAGAAGTTGAACTATTATGTGGCGTATGGTTCGGGGAAGGAACAGAAAATAGAATATTCTCAGCTAATGGATTATCTTCAGAAGCAGCCTGCGGTAGCCGACTCTATACGTTTTGTAGCTCTTTATGCGGATGAAGAGGTACCTTATCGTGAAATTGTGAAGGTTTTGAATGTGTCTAATGAGAATAAATATAAAATGGTTTTAGCCACGCGTCCTCCTGAAAATAAATGAAATTTACCTCAAACGATAGAATAGCTTTGGCCGGCACGTTATTGGTACACCTTGTGATACTGGTTTTGCT
>JAGPIY010000031.1 GCA_018054715.1 Bacteroidaceae bacterium | reverse complement strand
ACGCTATTATTATCAGACTGGAGGTATTTGTGTTTCACTACGCGAAGATCCAGCTATTAAGAAGGCTATTGAAGTGCTAAAAAACAAAGAAGACTACAAAAATATTCTTAGCGTAACAGGCTCAAAAAATAAATAAAAAGGCTGTTGGATATTATGAATAACCTTCTGCTGTCATCTGCCTATCTTCCACCGGTAGAATATCTAGCGTGGATCTATTGGTATAGTACTCAAAAGAACAGCCGCATTTTCATTGAGCAACATGATCATTACATCAAACAAACATATCGAAATCGTTGCACGATATTTGCGGCCAACGGTCCGACGGATCTTACTATACCGGTAGAGAAACCTTCACATCCAAATGCTCCGCTATATGAAATCCGCATTTCAAACCATGGAAACTGGCGTCATCTTCATTGGAACGCGTTAACTTCAGCATATCGAAGCAGCCCTTTCTTTGATTACTACGCCGATGATTTCGCTCCTTTTTATGAAAAGAAATGGCTGTTTTTGATCGATTACAATGAAGCTTTGCTGCAACTTGTCTGTAAAAACATGGGATTTACTCCCCAACTTGCACGAACTGACGCTTTTGGAATAAGCGGAGCTATCGAGCCTAGCGATCAAACACTTGATTTACGTGAGACAATCCATCCGAAACATGCTGTTTCTTCCGGTTTTCAACCACAACCTTATTATCAGGTGTTTGCCTTAAAGCATGGTTTTCAGCCAAATCTTAGTTGTATCGATTTGCTCTTTCAGATGGGACCTGAAAGTCTTCTCACTCTTCAGGCTCATAATCAATATTAGAAAGCAGTGAAGGATGAATAACCTCATTGGCTACCTCAAGCAAATCATCTGAAGTGACTGCCTCAACTCGCTTATAGATTGAAGGCAAAGAGTCGAAACGATTGTAATGCAGAATGGACTTTCCTAAATCCATGGCTACATTCTCACTATCATCGAAAGATATGGTAAGTTGTCCAATAATTTGGCGCTTTGCGGCTGCTAACTGCGAAGGAGTCAATCGCTTCTCGCACAACAGTTTCAGTTCACGTGAAACCGCTAATGAACATCTCGAATAAAGATTAGGATCTGCAGCATAATATACAGAAAAGGTTCCACTGTCAGTATAAGAGGTCAAGTTCGACTCTACATTATAAACAAGTGCATGCTTTTCACGAAGAGAAACATTGAGCCGACTATTCATACCTGGACCACCCAGAATATTATTCAGCAAATAAAGAGCTGTACGACGAGGATTATGTGCATCGTATGCCCGTGAGCCCAAAAGGACATGCGACTGATAAACTCGACGACTCCTTTTCTCGCCAAATCCAGCACATATAGGAGGAGCTACACGAGGAGCAATCTGGAGAGTAGAATCATAAAGAAAATCAGAAGTTAAACGTTCTAATACACGAGCTATAACTCGTATGTCGATATTCCCATGAAGAAAAAAGACACAGTTATTCGGACGATAATATCGTCGAACAAAACGCAATGCATCTTCTGTTCGAAAAGTACGAAGTGTGTCCGGCTCTCCTAAAATAGCATGCCCTAATGAATGCCCTTTAAAAAGCATCGCTTCGAAGTCATCAAAGATTAGTTCACTAGGAGTATCCTCATAGCTCTGAATTTCGTCGATGATCACATTCACCTCTTTGTCTATTTCTTCCTGTGGAAAGGTTGAATTGAAAACTATATCAGTGAGCAATTCTGCAGCTCTCTGGAAATGTTCTTGCAAAAAAATAGAATAGATCGTAGTCTCTTCTTTATTTGTAAATGCATTCAAATCTCCCCCAACTCGCTCCATACGATTTAATATGTACCACGCCTTATGCCTTTTTGTTCCTTTAAATAAAAGGTGTTCTACAAAATGAGCCATCCCTACCTGCGAGCTTTCTTCATCACGAGTACCTATATTAAATACATAGCCACAATAAACGACTTTCGAAGCAGACGGCATCTGCACTATTCGAAGACCATTAGAAAGTTCACAAGTGAAGAAATTTCCATGATCGACTACTTTTTTTGTTTCCATGAATGTTTTTTTTACAACTAAGGTGCAAATTTATAATATTTTTTTTTGGTAGTCCATATTTTTGTTGCATATTTGTAGTTTATTAGTGCTACAAGGAATTGAGCACTTAACTTAAGACGCTACAAAAAATGAAAGAATCCATAAAAAGCCTTCTCCAAAGAGAGGCAGAGGCCGTACTAAATATTCCAATCACAGACGCTTTTGAACAAGCTGTAAAACTCATAGTAGAACAAATACACCTCAAACAAGGAAAATTAGTAACTTCTGGAATGGGTAAAGCTGGGCAAATTGCACAAAATATTGCAACTACTTTTTGCTCTACGGGTATTCCGTCTGTATTCCTTCATCCAAGTGAAGCGCAGCATGGCGATCTTGGCGTACTGCAAAAAAACGATTTGTTACTTTGCATCTCTAATTCGGGAAAAACGCGCGAAATTGTAGAGCTCACTCAATTAGCCCGCAACTTAAACCCAGAACTTAAATTCATCGTTATCACAAGCAATCCGGATAGCCCGCTAGCTGATGAAAGTGACGTCTGTCTGTCTACAGGACACCCTGAAGAAGTTTGTGAACTCGGACTCACTCCTACTACTTCAACTACAGTAATGACTGTGATAGGTGACATCCTTGTAGTAGAGACTATGAAAGAAACAAAATTCACTCGTGAACAGTATTCGCTTCGCCATCACGGAGGATACCTCGGAAAAAAATCACGTGGAGAAGAAAAATAAGTTTAATAGCAAAGTAGCTTATTTGACAAAGAAGAGTCTGTAGTATCCTTAAAATGAATGCGGTTTTTATTAAATAAAATGAAGTTTGATACAGCATATTAGATGATTTCGTATATTTGCTACATCAAACAAAGCGACTATGATTCTCAAATGGACATTTAACCTAAGTCTTCTCGTTATAAGCCTCAGTAGCTGTTCGAGCTTTCAGCCGAACATCTCTGTAGCATGTGAAGAAAATGATGTAGGAACATCCGTTGTAAAATGGGAAACTTTTCCAGAAATGAATGGTTCTATAAAGGTATATGCTTCTACAAGCCCTACAAATATCCCTATAGATCAGCCTATTGCAACAGTGTCTATTAGCGAACAACGCATTTCGATTGCAGCTAATAATGCATCCATGCAACGTATGTATTATATGATGATATTCAATGATGAATACCCTATTGCAACAGCTAGTAGAAATGTAATCGTACCCGGCACGCAAAATTTTCGTGACATTGGAGGATACACCACTGCTTCACGCAACGAAATTGGTTGGGGAAAGGTTTATCGTTCTGCACAGCTTGACAGCATCTCGGCTCATGGTTATCAGGTATTAAAGGGATTAGGCATAAAAACAATTATAGATCTACGAGATCATCGTGAATACTCAAACAGATCTCCTCGTTTAAAGAATTTCAAATTTGTAAATGCACCTCTTTATACTGAGCATATTTATGATTGCCTGAAACGAATTCATAGTGGGGAAACTCCGATTGATTCCATACAAGAAATACTCCAGAAAATTAACCTGGAGCTAATTGATGGCAAGAACAAAGAAATCAAAAAAGTATTCCAAACTTTACTCGATCCACACAATTATCCGGTAGTCATAACTTGTTCTACAGGGAAAATGCGCACCGGATTCATTACTGCTCTGTTATTAAATCTACTGGGTGTTAATTATGAAATGGTTGTACAAGATTACGAATTAAGCAATAATTACTTCAATATTACACGCTCATGCAATTATGCTTTTACGCTTTCGGAATCCACTCAGGAAGCAATTACAGCATTATACACTTCACAGGGAGACTGCTTGGATGGAGCATTCGAAAAAATACAACGACAATACGGAAGTGTGGAAAATTACTTGTGTAAAAAGGTCGGATTATCACAAAAAGATGTAAAACAACTAAAAAATATACTATTAACTAGCGAAGACAGATAATTATCCATTCTTTATTCGTATCTTTGCACCGCATTTTGCAAATATATATCTAGTCGCTTGGCCCATTAGTTGCCAACTACTAAAAAATCGCATTTTAATGAAAACATTCAAAGAGCTTGGACTTCGTGACGAAATCCTCCAAGCCATCGAAGAGATGGGCTACGTAAGCCCAATGCCTGTACAGGAGGAAGTGATTCCTGCCCTGCTGGCTGAGAAGGGTGACCTAATCGCTTTAGCGCAAACTGGCACAGGAAAGACCGCAGCTTTTGGACTGCCGCTAATTCAACGTATCAATGTGGCAGAAAACCACCCCCAAGCACTTATTCTTTGCCCTACTCGTGAGCTTTGCTTACAAATTGCAAGTGATCTTGCTGATTATTCGAAATACATCAATGGGCTTCGTGTGCAACCAGTATACGGAGGTTCATCCATTGAAAGTCAAATTCGTTCTCTTAAAAAAGGAGTACATATTATTGTAGCAACCCCCGGCCGATTAATTGATTTAATGGAACGCCGAGTTGTAAGCTTATCGGATATCCGTTGCGTAATAATGGATGAAGCCGATGAAATGCTAAATATGGGATTCACGGACAGCATTAACAAGATTCTTGCTGGAGTTCCCGATGAGCGTAATACATTGCTTTTCTCTGCAACAATGTCGAAAGAAATTGCTCGTATCGCCAAAAATTATTTGCACGATGCCAGAGAAATTACAATCGGACACAAAAACGAAGGTACTAACAATGTAAGCCATGTTTACTATATGGTACATGCAAAAGACAAGTATCAAGCTTTAAAAAGAATCGTAGACTTTTCTCCTTCTATCTACGGCATTATTTTCTGTCGTACTCGCTTAGAAACTCAAGACATTGCTGACAAATTAATCCGCGATGGATATAGCGCTGAAGCATTACATGGAGAACTCTCGCAACAACAGCGTGATCTTACGATGCAAAAATTCCGTGCACGAGGCACCACCCTACTAGTAGCAACAGATGTAGCTGCACGTGGATTGGATGTAAACGATCTAACGCACGTTATTAACTACGCTCTTCCAGATGATGTAGAATCGTATACACACCGTAGCGGACGTACCGGCAGAGCTGGAAAAAAAGGTATTTCAATTGCCATTATAAACCTTCGTGAAAAAGGCAAACTAAGAGTTATTGAGCGCATTATCCAAAAGCAGTTTGAAGCTGGTGTTTTGCCTACAGGTAGAGACATCTGTGAAAAACAGCTCATCAAGGTAATGGAAGAGATTGAGAAGGTAAAAGTAAACGAAGAAGAAATTGCAAGCTTTTTACCTACTATCTATCGCAAGCTAGACTGGTTAGAAAAGGAAGACATCATAAAACGTGTTGTTTCATTAGAATTTAATAGATTCCTTGATTACTATCGTAATGCACCTGAACTTGAAGCACCTGATGCACGTCGTGGCTCAGATTACTCAGAACGGTTCTCTGACGACCGTAAAAGAAGCAGAGGTGAACGTTCAGATCGGAATGGGCGCCAAGCAGAACCTGGTATGAAGCGTTTATTCATTAACATAGGAAAGAACGACAATTTCCGTCCTACTAACCTTATCGAAATGATTAATCGTCAATGTAAAAAGCGCATTGAGATTGGTAGAATCGACCTTATGCCTAGTTTTTCTTTCTTTGAGGTAGAAGAACAAGCTGCAAGTTCCGTTTTAGAAGCACTAGGTAATGAAAATTACCATGGACGACGCGTGAATGTAGAAGAAGCTGATGGAAAAGGAGAAGAAAGAGGCGGCTCACGTGGCGGCAATGGCGGCGGCTTCAAAAAATACGGAGGCAAACGCGAAGACAGCGAATTTAGAGGAAAAGGAAGAAACGATTATAAAGCAAGCAGCGAAAAGCGCGGCTATGGTAGCTACAATGATGCTTCTTCAAGTTTCAAAAAAGGAAAAGATAAACCTTCACGCGAAGAACGTGGATACGGAAAACGCGGACCTATTGAAAAATCAAATTCAAAAGGCACTCGTGATGACGAGCCAAATTTTAAGGAAGAAGGCTGGGCAAAGCGCGACCTCTAAAAAGAGAAAAAAGATAAAGATACTTATATCACGCAAAAGCGGGCCTTTTCACAAAGGCCCGCTTTTATCTCAATAGGTATTAGTTCTTTCTTAAGGTAAAAAGATTGTTTTCAGGATAACGATTGCAAAGATGCAGTCTTTTTTTGATCAATCCAAATATTTTTATATGTCCTGCAACATATTTTTCGAAAAAGAATAGTAAAATGTATAAAGAGTACATTTTTACTTACTTTTTCTTAAAACTAAAAAAGTAAGTGCCTCTTTTCTAGCTAAAAAATTCGCCCGTTTTGCAAAAAAGCATTACCTTTGCAAACGGTAATTAACGGACTAAATATTAAAGTTACTCATTTTTATAAAAGCACAGCCATGACAGAGGTAAAAAACGAAAGCCCCGAAGAGAAAAAGAGTCTGAACTTTATCGAACAGATCGTAGAGAAAGATTTACAAGAAGGGAAAAATGGAGGTCGTTTACAAACGCGCTTCCCACCTGAACCAAATGGTTATCTACATATTGGTCATGCAAAGGCCATCTGCATGGATTTTGGAATCGCTCAAAAGTACGGAGGAGTTTGCAATCTACGCTTCGATGATACAAATCCCGAAAAAGAGGATGTAGAATATGTAGATGCAATAAAAGAAGATATAGAGTGGCTAGGATACAAATGGGGCAACATTTATTATGCCTCCGATTATTTCCAAGGGCTTTGGGATTTCGCCGTACGCCTTATTAAAGAAGACAAAGCTTACGTAGATGAACAATCAGCCGATTTAATAGCTAAGCAAAAAGGAACTCCAACCCAAGCCGGAGAGGAAAGCCCTTATCGCAATCGTCCTATAGAAGAGAGTCTTACACTCTTTGAGAAGATGAATTCGGGGGAAGTGGCAGAAGGAAGCATGGTATTACGAGCTAAAATAGATATGGCCAACTCTAATATGCATTTTAGAGATCCAATTATTTATCGTATTATTAATCATCCTCACCATCGTACAGGCACACAATGGCATGCATACCCCATGTACGACTTTGCACATGGACAAAGTGATTATTTTGAAGGTGTAACTCACTCTATCTGCACACTTGAGTTTGTAGTACATCGTCCACTCTACGATTACTTTATAAACGAGCTAAAAACAGATGACACCTATGCTCCTCATCAGTTTGAATTCAATCGACTGAATCTTACTTATACCGTAATGAGCAAGCGGAAACTCCTTTCACTTGTAAAAGAGAATCTCGTAAACGGATGGGATGACCCACGTATGCCGACTATCTGCGGCTTCCGACGCCGAGGTTACTCACCGGAATCTATTCATAAATTCATTGACAGCATCGGATATACAAAATTCGAAGCCCTAAACGACATGTCTCTGCTGGAAGCAGCTGTACGTGATGATCTTAATAGCCGTGCTATTCGTGTTTCTGCTGTATTGAATCCATTAAAACTAATATTAAGTAATTATCCGGAAGGTAAAGTAGAGGAACTGGAGGCGATCGACAATCCGGAAGATCCTAATTCTGCTACGCACAAAATAGAGTTCAGCCGTGAATTATGGATTGAGCGAGACGATTTCATGGAAGATGCACCGAAAGGATTCTTCCGCATGACCGTTGGAAAAGAAGTTCGTCTAAAAAATGCATATATCATAAAATGCACCGACTGCAAAAAAGACGAAGAAGGAAATATTACCGAAGTATACGCAGAATATGATCCATTGAGCAGAAGTGGACTTGAAGGTGCAAGTAGAAAGGTAAAAGGCACTCTTCATTGGCTTAGCATAGCACATTGTGACACTGCAGAAGTACGACTTTACGACCGTTTATTTAATGTGGAAGATCCGGCAAACGAAGAGGTTGATGGGAACTTCCGCGAAATGCTGAATCCAAATTCACTAACTGTAATATCCAAAGCCTACGTCGAAAAATACACACGCGAAATGAAACCACTAACCTATTTGCAATTTCAACGTATTGGTTATTTTAATGTTGACCAAGATTCTAATTCAGAAAAGAAAATATTTAATCGCACCGTGGGATTAAAAGACGCATGGGCAAAAGCTAAGAAGAAACAATGACTATTGAATCTGTTAATTTTATCCAAGGATGGCTTGAAAGCCTCGACTATGGAACCATTACTTTGTTAATGACTATTGAAAGCTCTTTTCTCCCTTTCCCTAGTGAAATAGTAGTACCTCCTGCAGCATACGATGCAGCAGCAACAGGACGATTAAATGTGTATTTAATTGTGCTGTTCGCGACTATTGGCGCAACTCTTGGAGCTCTGATCAATTACAGTCTAGCTTATTGGCTAGGCCGCCCTATCGTATACAAATTTGTGAATAGTCGTTTAGGACACCTTTGCTTACTAAATTCAGAGAAAATGGAACAGGCCGAAAAGTTCTTTGACAAGCATGGTGCAATTTCTACCTTTGTAGGGCGACTCCTTCCAGCTGTACGACAGCTCATAAGTATTCCAGCCGGATTAGTAAAGATGTCAATGCCCAAATTTCTTATATTTACTATATTAGGTGCATTTATTTGGAACGTGATATTGGCAGCACTAGGTTACTATCTACAAAGTATACTTCCTAAAGATCAACTTATTAGTAAAGTCACAGAATACAGCCATTTATTCGGATATTCATTAGCTGTAATTGTTGCAATAATTTTGATGCACTTTATTTATAAGAAAATAAAAAAATAAGAATTCTTTTAAAAACAGAAAAAAGAGCTAGCATTGCTTTCTTAAAACAAAAGCAACGCTAGCTCTTTCTTTTTATCTATTTATAAGTCGAAATCTAAATTATTTTTCTAATTTTGCAGTCTGATATCGCATTTACTTTACTGACTAACGAAAAATAAGATGATTTTAAAACAAGCAATTGGAACCTTTGCTTTTACTTTTGCGATGCTTATAGTAGGGACATCACTTTCTAGTTCAAATCAACTATATGCACAAAAGCAATCAATCCAACCCTCCTCTGCATTCACACCTAAGATTTTCAGCAGATACTGGAAAATCGAATCTGAATCGACTCAATACAAAATGCATTTTTTGCATGACACCTTGGAAGTAATAGCACCACAAGGGCTTACGTTGTGGTATAAAGAAAAACTAAAAGGTGACGTTGTAATTGAATACGATGCTTGCATCGTAAAGGAGAATGCCAACGATCGCTTAAGCGACCTTAATTGCTTCTGGATGATGTCCGATCCGAATAATCAAAATATTTGGACGAAAGAGAAATGGAGAAATGGTAATTTCAATAAATACTATTCATTACAAGGATATTATATGGGATATGGTGGAAATAACAATTCTACAACCCGTTTCCGTAGATATAATGGAGATTATAAAACCTTTGAAACAAAGCAAAAACGCCCTGAAATATTAACCGAATATACTGATTCCAAACATTTACTTAAAGCTAACAAATGGTATCACATTCGTCTAGAAGCCATTAGTGGTAAAGTTACCTATACAATAGATGGAGAACGACTTATAGACTATCGCGATCCAGAGAACTTTCAGGAAGGATGGTTCGGATTCCGTACAACACAAGCTAGATTCCGCTTTGCCAACTTTAACATTCAACAAATAGGCGATAGCAAAAATGTTTCTCTAAAATGGATCGGAAATGCCCCAGATAGAAATGCCAATGTTAGTTTTGGAGTACCTTTTCGCAAAGGAGAAGTAACAGGAAACCAAAGTTTCACATTATATAATACAAACGGCATTTTAATTCCAACACAACAATGGGAAATGGCTCGATGGCCGGATGGTTCGATAAAATGGGCCGGATTCTCAGCTGTAATACCAGGAAACACCCAAGAAGTCACACTGAAAAAAGAGTCCTCCAAAAGTCCCACAAAAACCAACTCGATAATTACTATAAAAGATAAAGGGACTCAATTTACTGTTTCCACAGGTAATCTAACTGCTTACTTTTCTACACAAGGTAATTGCTTCTTAGATAGTATTTATAGCTCTACAAAAAAAATTGCAAACGAAGGTATATTAGTAGCTTCAACAGAGAGTCGTTCAGAAGAACGCAACGGCGTAATAAGCACACTTCAAACACCTTTTAAGAGCAAAATAAAAAGCACAAAAATAGAGTATTCAGGAACAATTCGCACAGTTGTACGTATAGATGGAGTATATGCTAACAATCAACGTGAATGGCTTCCGTTTACCATACGCCTTTATTTCTTTGCAGGAAGTAATCAAATAAAAATGGTGCATTCTTTCATTTATGACGGAGAAGCCAATAAAGACTTTATTCGAAGCATAGGCATACGCTTTAAGATGCCATTACGCGAAGCCCTATACAACCGACATGTAAGCTTTGCCGGTGAAGGTGAAGGCTTCTGGAGTGAGCCCGTGCAGCCTCTAACCGGGCGTCGTGTGCTACAACTTGGAAATAACAAAACTCTTTATCAAGCACAAATTGAAGGGAAACGAATTCCGGAATATAGCGCGTTCGATTCGACCAACCAAGATCTTATCAATCATTGGGCTTCTTGGGATAGCTATCGCCTCTCACAACTTAGTGCAGATGCCTTTAGTATTCGCAAACGAACTGGCACAGACTGCCCTTGGATTGGAACTTTTTCTGCAAATCGATCACGTGGATTTGCCTTTGCAGGAGATGTCAGCGGAGGAATAGCCCTTTCTTTACACGATTTCTGGCAATCATTTCCAGCAAGTATAGAGATCAATGGCATGCGAAGCAAAGAAGCAGAAATTACAGCATGGCTTTGGAGCCCGGAAAGTGAAGCTATGGATCTACGACATTATGACAAAGTAGCGCACGATTTAAATGCAAGTTACGAGGATGTTCAGGAAGGTCTAAGTACTCCTTATGGCATTGCACGAACCAATACCTTAATGCTCCAATTTACCGATTCTCTCCCTAGCCTTAAAGAACAAAATACACTAGCCAATCAATTCAGCAATTCGCCACAACTGATTTGCTCACCCGAGTATTTACATAGTTGCCATGCTTTTGGACAATGGAGCCTACCCGATCGCAGTACTCCGGAACGCGCACTAATTGAGAAATATTTAGATGATCTTACTCTTTATTACGAACATTCTATAGCAGAACAAAAGTGGTATGGATTTTGGAATTATGGAGATGTCATGCACACGTACGATGCAGAACGCCATTGTTGGCGCTATGACGTTGGCGGCTATGCTTGGGATAACACAGAATTGGCTTCCAACATGTTTCTTTGGTACACCTTCCTACGCAGCGGCAAAGAGAGTATCTGGAAAATGGCTGAAGCAATGACTCGCCATACCTCAGAAGTCGATGTATATCATTTAGGCGACTTAGCAGGATTAGGTAGCCGGCATAACGTAAGTCATTGGGGATGCGGAGCAAAAGAAGCACGTATTAGTCAAGCTGCTTGGAATCGTTTTTACTACTACCTTACCACCGATGAACGTTGCGGCGACTTAATGGAACAAGTGACAGATGCTGATCAAAAACTGTACACCTTAGACCCTATGCGACTAGCTCAACCTCGAAGCGAATATCCCTGCTCTGCACCAGCCCGATTGCGTGTCGGTCCCGATTGGTTAGCTTATGCAGGAAACTGGATGACTCATTGGGAACGTACCGGTGACAAAAAATATTACAACAAAATAAAAACAGGAATGACTACTATAGGGCAGCTTCCTCAAGGCCTTTTTAGCAGCCCTATTGCGCTAGGCTATGACCCTGCAACAGGAATCGTCACACATGAAGGAGACACGAGTGCCATTAGTACGAACCATTTGATGACCATAATGGGAGGATTTGAAGTCGGATTAGAAATGATGGAAATGATACAGCAACCCGACTGGGAGCGTGCATGGCTTGATCATGCAGCGCGCTACGCTAAAGTAGGTGGAAAACATTTTTTAGTGCCGAAACTAACAGCCTATGCAGCAAGCAAATTACGTTCTAAAGGATTAGCAAAACAAGCTTGGAAGGAGTTACTTTCCACAGAAAACATACATCAACTGAAGCTTGACGTACATACTGTAAATCCTCCTTATGTGCTTTATCCTATTAATGAATCTTTTATCTCCACAAACGATGCAGCTACATGGGCGCTCAATGCAATCTACATGATGGAAGTAATTCCCTTAGATAAATCGCTTCTTGAAAAATAGTATAACAAAGAAAGAATAATACAGCAACCTTAATACAAAATATGTTTCTAAACATAAATTATAATTTTCCTAAAGGAAAGGACTTTCTTTTTCCAAAATAAAATATATATTTGCAGAATTAGAAGACTAACCAAGAAAATATATAACTAACCAAATCTTTATTTATCATGAAAAGAAGAACTATTCTTTCTCTGATGAGTTTGGCCTTGTGCTCTTTTGCATCAATGGCACAAACTTGGAAGTTGACTGACATGACCTCCACTGAATTCGAAAACGGAGGAAACAGTCAGTTTAGCTTTGCTCAGTACAAGCTTGAAACAGGCACGTATTCTAACTTTACTATCTTGAATGACAGCGGCCGCGTTAACTGGTTCGACTGCTCTGTACCCGAACGATTTGCCGGAGAAACTCTAGGCGAACCCTCTGCAAGCAATCCAAACGATGGTAAGAACGACTATTACGCGGTGCTTAGGAAAAGTTGGATGGCTGAATTTGTAAAAGGCCGTGACAACCGCGCGCCAAGTTGGACTTTCATCTCAGAAGATTTTCAAGTATACGCTAACTGCTATGCAAATAGTGCAATCGTATTTACAGCTCCTGCTGAAGGATACTACAAAGTACAATCCAGCATCCTTCGACAAGATTGGCTTGTAAACGATTCTTTGATAGCTAAATTTCGTTTCCGAGAACAAGGTGCCACAACTGTACCTACTACTGCTACCGTTGGTAAAGACTACGCCTACGGACAAGGTGGTGAACTCTATGATTTAGCAGGTGAACAAACTGCTGCAGGAACCACTTACCAAGTTCATAAACGTACTCCAGCTACCGGTGAATTCATTATTTATCTAAAGGCTGGCGATCAAATCACAGCAGAAGCTGATGCATCACATTTTTACGGAACAAAATTCACTGATCGTGAAAACAACTGGCCTCGTAACGGTTGGGCACGTTCAAAATGGTTGCAATTTGATGTCACGAAACTAAATGAAACTCCAACTGATTATGTAGACCCTTATGCTGTTAATACCGAATTTAACCAAAAATTAATCGACTTAATTTATGCCTTTTATGATTTAAAAGACAATAAAGTAGGCTATGGCATTGGTGAATATAATCAGGAATCAGTAGATGCTTTCTTTGAAGCAAATAAAGACCTCCTCGACCTCTCTGACACACAAGTAATGGCGCTTACAGCGATCCAAGCACAAGCTTTTTATGAAAAGTTATACAGTGCGCTCGAAGCGTTTAAACTTACAGCTAATAAAGTCGATTACACACTTGCTGAAAACACAATTCTTTTCCAAGTTGCAAGTGATCCTTTCTGGGGACCAATTCTTGAAAAACA
>JAGPIY010000182.1 GCA_018054715.1 Bacteroidaceae bacterium | reverse complement strand
AAAAAAGTAGGTCTTGATATTGAAGCTGGCCGATTTGAACCTACAAAAGAAGTTCATCATACGCATGAAGGGAGCATAGGCAATCTTTGTAATGATAGTATTGAAGGACTTATGCAGCAGATTTTTGGTGGATTCTCTTTTGAGAAAGTGCACACTGCTGAGAATCGTTTGTTAGGACGATAAACTCCTGAGATTTCTATTCATTTAAATAGAACGGCTCTTTTCTTTTTTTATATGAAAAGCCTCTTCTTTTTTATCTCGTTAACAACTCTTCTATTATCTTCTTGTGAGGACAATGGGACAGAAGATTTATTGCCAAATTCTCCGGTTTATCTTTACTTTAGCCTTGGTGATGCACGTTATACTGATTTAAATAGTTTAGGAGGTTATTATGCGTTTACAACAAAACCAACATTGACTTCGTATATTGGTAATGGAGGCGTTTTGGTGGTACATAGTTTAAGTCCATTAGATGCTTCTTATCCTTATGCGGCATATGATCTTTATTGTACCTACGAGAAAAATGTTTGTGTAGTGCCTTTAAAAGGAGGCATTTATGCAGTCTGTCCAAAATGTGGGTCGAAATATGATATTTCATCTGGATTCGGCAACTGCGTGAGCGGCCCAGCGAAGCAGCTTCGTGTGTATAAAGCCTCCTACAGTGCTTCCAGAAATGATATTATTGTTACTAAATAATAAAAAAGGCTTGAAAACTTGCACGGATTGATAATTAGTTATATCTTTGCAGCCGTAATTCTGTGAATGAGAATTGCTCGAATGGTGGAATGGTAGACACGAGGGACTTAAAATCCCTTGGCTATAGCAGCTGTGTGGGTTCGAGTCCCACTTCGAGTACTTTTAATGACATCACTTGGGTTTATCTAATGCAATTTATATTTATCTATAATATGAAAAAATTCATTTTCCCTTCTATCGTGGTAATGACAGCCGTATTGACTTCATGCGGTAGCAAGCTGGGGCCTCTCTCAGCTGAGTATTTTACATGCACTCCTCAGGTTTTAGAAACTGTAGGTGGGCAAGTTCCTGTTACAATTTCTGGAACATTCCCGGAGAAGTATATGAAGAAAAAAGCTGTGGTTACAGTAACTCCTGTTCTTAAATATGCTGGAGGTGAAGTAAAAGGTGAAGCAGCTACTTTCCAAGGTGAAAAAGTAGAAGCTAATAATCAAGCAATCCCTTATAAAGTAGGTGGCAATTATACAATGAAATCTAGCTACACTTATTTGCCGGCTATGGCAAAAAGTGAACTATACTTGCAATTCAATGCAAAAGTAGGAAAGAAACAAGTTGAAGTGCCTGAGGTTAAAATAGCTGATGGTGTTATTGCAACTTCAGAGCTTGTGGGTCAAACACTTTCTGGCGCAACAACAGATCAAAGTTCAGATGCTTTCCAACGTGTGATTAAGCAAGCTCAAGAAGCTAATATCTTATTCTTAATAAATCGTGCAGAACTTCGTGCTAAAGAATTGAAAAGTGCTAGTGTGAAAGGTCTTAAAGAGCAGATGAGCAAAATCAATAGCGATTCTACTTTGAAGGTTGACAATATTGAACTCTCAGCTTATGCTTCTCCTGATGGTGAAAAGAAGTTTAATGAAAAGCTTGCAATAAGCCGTGAAAAAAATACTCAGAAATACTTGAAGGGTGAAATGAAAAAGCAGAAATTTGAAGGTTCTGTTGATAGCAAGTATACTGCAGAGGATTGGGAAGGTTTCCAAAACTTGGTGTCAAAAAGTAATGTTCAAGATAAAGATTTGATTTTACGCGTATTAAGTATGTATCAGGATCCTGAGCAACGCGAACGCGAAATTCGCAATCTTAGTACTGTGTATGGTACTTTGGCCGATGAAATTTTGCCACAGTTGCGTCGCTCACGTCTTACTTTGAATTATGAAATTATTGGAAAGAGTGATGCTGAGCTTTCACAATTGGCTGCTTCAAATGCAAAAAGCCTAACACTAGAGGAATTACTTTATGCAGCAACTCTTACTGAGGATGCAAGCAAAAAAGATGCAATTTATAAATCAGTTGTAGCTCAATATCCAACTGACTACCGTGCTTATAATAATCTATCTTCATTAGCTTATCAAGATGGCGATTATGCTGCTGCTGCAAATTATGCTAACCAAGCAGCGAAATTGAACGGATCTGCTGCAGAGGTTAAGGTGAACCAAGCTTTGGTTGCACTGAAGAAAGGCGATGCTGTTACTGCAGAAAGACTTCTTGGTAATGCTACTTCTAGCAAAGTAGCAGGTGAGGCGCTAGGTAATCTATATTTAACACAAGGTAAATATCAACAAGCTGTTGCTAGCTTTGGCGATACAAAAACCAATAGTGCAGCTCTTGCGCAGATTTTGACAAACGACTATAATAAGGCAAAGCAAACTCTTGATGCTGTAAATCATAAAGATGCCTATACTAGTTACCTAGGTGCAATTCTGGCAGCTCGTACAAACAATGCTTCTTCTGCATTGACTAATTTGAAAGATGCAATCAGTCAAGATAGTTCACTTGCTCAAAAAGCGGCTACCGATTTGGAATTCTCAAAGCTTTTCAGCAATAGCGCTTTCCAATCACTTGTAAAATAAGCTTTTTATTTCGCTACTTTGCGAATATATATGTAAATGATACGGACTCGTTTCCTATATCTCCTATTCTTCGGGCTGCTGTTAACTACAGCAGCCTGTAAGCGTAGTAATGGGGTCATTCTAAAAGGGCAAGTAGTCGGTTTGCACCAGGAGGATGTCCTAGTCTATGGACATTCCAGTGATAGTACAGAGCAGTTGCTTAGAGTTCCTGCTACAATGGGACAATTCCGTGTAGAAGTCGCACCAGATAGTATTTGGCCGATAGTGCTAGTCTTTGATGGCGTTTTAGAAATTCCCATTTTTGGAGTTCCTGGTGACAAAGTCACTGTTCAGGGTGATTTGCGCAATCCACAGTCTTTTATCGTTAATGGAGGAGATGATATCAATGAAGCTCTTAATGATTGGCGTAAACGAAAGGGGAAAGTAGAAGATTTTGTTCGCGCTAATCCTGATTCGCCTGCATCTGCTTGGTTGATTCTTCAAGAATCTTATAAAGTGAAAAATCTTAATAACGTTTACGTTCGTAAGCTGTTAGCACTTCTTACTCCGCGTATTTCGCAAGCTGATTTTTTAAAGCCTTTAACCGATGCTGTAAATCGTCCATATCCTCGAAATTTGGATTTACCCTTTTTTGGTAAAGCAGCACGTGTTATTTTACGTACAGGAATAGATGAAGATAAGTTAGACTCAACTTTTACTTACGAACAATTAACCAATCGATTGGGAGATGCGCTAGAAGCAAAATAGCCTGCCTCCCTCTCTTCCGAATTATGTTAGTCAAATTATTTGGAGCTACACTGCAAGGTGTGGATGCAATTCCTATTACCATCGAAGTAAATGCTTCTCGTGGCTGCATGTTTCATCTGGTAGGTTTACCCGATAATGCAGTAAAAGAGAGCCGTGAACGGATCCTTTCTGCCATGCAGGTGTGCGGATATAAGATACCCATTATGCAGACTGTCATTAATATGGCTCCTGCCGATATACGAAAGGAAGGATCTGCTTACGATTTGCCTCTTGCATTAGGGATGATGGCTGCTACGGGACTTGTAAAGGCAGATCATCTAAAGCGCTTTCTTTTGATGGGCGAATTGAGCTTAGATGGTAGCTTAAGGCCAATTAAAGGAGCACTTTCGATGGCTATCAAAGCTCGTGAAATGGGATTTGAGGGTTTCTTTGTCCCCCAAATCAATGCTCGTGAAGCTGCAGTAGTAAATCAGTTGAAAGTATATGGGGTAAACAATCTTACCGAAGTTGTCGATTTTTTCAATCAAAAGGTTGACTTGCTTCCAGTTGAGGTAGATACCCGAAAAGAGTTTCTCGAACAGCAATCGACCTTCGACTTTGACTTTGCAGAGGTGCGTGGACAGGAATATGTGAAACGTGCCATTGAAGTGGCTGCTGCTGGTGCTCATAATTTAATTATGGTTGGACCTCCCGGCTCTGGAAAATCGATGATGGCAAAA